>JBBQCK010000009.1:0-14676 GCA_038318605.1 Tepidisphaerales bacterium
CACGCGCTATGCCCGACGGGCAACGTTGAGCCGGCGTCATGCGCCTGTCAGTCGCTCTGCCGCACGATCAGCACCACCGCGTGCGCCGCGATTGCCTCGCCCCGGCCGATCGCGTCGCAACCTTCGTTCGTGCCCGCTTTCACGTTCACCACGGCCTTCAATATCGCACCCAGCGCCGTTCGCATCTCATGCTTGAATTGCTTCAAGTTCGGCCGCTCGGCCAGGATTGTCACATCCGCGTTCTCAACGCGCCAGCCGGCCGCCCGCACATCCGCGTGAACCGCCTCCAGAAAAATCCGGCTTGACGCCGCGCGCCATCGTTCGTCGGTATTCGGGAATCGTTCGCCAATGTCTCCCCAACCCATCGCCCCCAGCAGCGCATCGACCAGCGCATGAATCACCACATCGCCGTCACTGTGGGCAACAGCGCTCAGTTCGTTCGACACGGCGACCGCGCCCAGCCAGAGCGTTCCGCCCGCCTGCAGGCGGTGCAGATCATATCCGTGGCCCATCAACCGCGCCGGGCGCTCGAGAGGCGATGATTCATCATCCGGAGGATTTTGCGATGGATCCTGCTGCATTTCACGAGGTCATTTCGCGCTCCGTCGTTCCGGCAACAATCACGCTCCCGCTCCCGGTAATCCGGGGGACGACCAGGGCGGCCAGGTCCCGCGCCCGTCAGCGCTTCATTCCGTCAGTTCATAATCCTTGATCTTCCGATAAAGCGTTCGCTCGCCAATGCCAAGCATTTTCGCCGCCTGCTCGCGATTGCCGTGCGTCAGGCGCAGAGTACTGCGAATAAGCTCACGCTCTGCCTGGTCGATGGTGATGCCCGGCTGAATTCCCGGGGCATCGCCGGCCGGCTGGTCTGTTGGCCGCATTTCGTCGGGCAGGGATGGCAGATTGAGCGTCGATTTTGGCGAAACCGCGACCATGTATTCGATCGTCGATTTCAGCTCGCGAACGTTTCCCTTCCAGCTCCGGCTCATCAGAAAACGCTGGGCCTCGGGCGTCAGGCCGTCCACTTCCTTGTTGTTGCGCTCGGCGGCCTGCTGAATGAAAAAGTGAATCAGCAGCGGAATATCCTCGCGCCGCTCGCGAAGCGGCGGAATATTGATCGCCACGCCTTTAATGCGAAAATAGAGATCCTCACGAAACTGCTTTTCCGCGACCATTTCATCGAGGTTTTGATTGGTAGCACTGATCACCCGCACATCGACCTTGACGGGATCGTTGCTTCCCAGCCGCACGACTTCGCCATTTTCCAGCACGCGCAACAGTTTCGCCTGCATCGGGCCGGGCATGTCGCCGATTTCGTCAAGAAAGATCGTTCCCTTGTTGGCATGCTCAAACCGGCCAGTGCGCTCGGAGCGCGCATCAGTGAACGCGCCCTTAACATGCCCGAACAATTCATCCTCCAGAATGCTTTCGCTCAGCCCCGCGCAGTTCAACGTCACCAGGCGATTTTTTCGGCGCGGGCTCGACTCATGAATTGCCCGCGCCACCAGTTCCTTACCCGTACCGCTTTCGCCAAGTATCAGCACCGGTATCGAGGTGGCGGCCACCTGCCGCGCCTTTTGCACGACGTTGCGCATGCCGGGGCTGTTACCGACGATCGCCTCAAAGCCCGCTCCGACGCCCGCATCCGCCAATTGATCGCGCAACTCCTGGTTTTGTCGAACGAGACCGGCGTGCATGGCAGCGCGATTTACCTGCGCGCGAAAGTATTCCAAGTCGAGCGGCTTCTCGATGTAATCAAATGCCCCGCGGCTCAGCGCTTCCTTGCAGGTCGGAATATCAGCATGGGCCGTCACCAGCAACACTGGCGGCGGCGGCACGCGCTCCATCGCCGTATCCAACACCGACAGCCCATCACGCCGGCCTTCCATCACCAGGTCCGTCACGACGACGTCATAGGCCTTCTTCGCCATTCGGCCTCGCGCCTCGGGCAGGCTGTAGGTCACATCGCAGCGATGCCCCAGTCGCATCAGCGCTTCGCACATCACCTGCGCATGCTCGCGCTCGTCATCGACTATGAGAATGTCCGATCGAGGCGCTTCAGCGCCCGATCCATCATCTGCGGATTCATTCGATACGCGTTCACTCACCTTGAGTCATCCTTGTTGGCGGGCAATTTCAGATGCAGAGTGAAATCGCTCCCGCGGCCGGGTTCGCTGCGCAGGCTGATTCTGCCGCCATGTTCCAACAGTATACGCCGCGTCATCGCCAGCCCCAGCCCGGTTCCGCCGTGCTTGGTCGAATAATAGGCGTCGAAAATGCGAGCCTGAGCCTCCGGGTCGATGCCGCGGCCCGTATCGATCACATCGATGCGGGCTTCCCCCTCGGCGCGCTCGGCCTGAAGGATCAATTCGCCTCCCTGCGGCATGGCCTGTAGTGCGTTGAGCATCAGGTTCAAAACCGCCTGCTTGATTAACCGTTCGTCCAGGCTCACGGACACCGGCGGATCGGCCTTTTTCAATCGAAGCCGGATGCGCTGAAGCTGGGCCTGCGGGGTGAAAAAATCGACCATCTCTTCGAGCATCGTGTTCAGTTCCACTGGCTTCAATGAAAGCTCGATACGCCCGGCGTAGCGAAGAAAATCGTCGAGAATTTCACGCAGCCGCCCGGTTTCGCGCGCCGCGATTCCAAGACGATTCACCAATCGCCCATACGCCGGATTGGAAGGAAGCAGATCCTCCTGCAATAGCTGCAGATTCAACTGCACCGTCGAGAGCGGATTTTTAATCTCATGGGCAAGACCCCCTGTCAGCGTGCCCAGCTCGGCAAGGCGCTCGGCCTCCTTGGCGCGCTGCTGCAACGCGAGCATGCGCCGATGCGATGCGCGCGCGACAAAAAAGGCGGCCGTCGCCGCGCTCAGCCACCCAACCAAAAGACCCCATAGCCAATGCATAATTCACGTTGGTTTTACCGCAACGGCACTTCGACGTCGATTCGGATCGCCGACACCGGCGCCGCCTTGACACCCGCCCATCACTGCCCATGATCCGCGCGCGATGTTTGAAACCGTCCTGCGCGACCGCATGACCGTCATTGAGCCGCTGATAAAAGGCGGCGCCGTGCTCGATCTTGGCTGCGTCGATGCGCGCACACAAATTGTCGATTCGGCGGAGCGCATCGAGCACAAGCCCAACCTCCTTCACAAGCGCATCTTCACGATCAACCCCAATGTCGTCGGGGTGGACATTGATCCCACGGGCGTCACAGCGCTCAATTCGGCGGGTTATCACGTCATCTGCGGTGATGTGGAAAATGACGATTTCGGCGGGCCATATGACGCCATCATCGCCGGCGAACTGATCGAACATCTGGAAAACCCCGGCCGATGGCTTCGTAATATGCGCCGCCAACTGAAACCCGGCGGCACCATTGTCATCAGTACCCCAAACCCCTTCTATACCGGCCAAAGCTGGAAAATCTGGCGCTACGGCAGACCCATGGTCCACGAAGACCACATGAACTGGCAGGACCCAACGACTCTGGTCGCACTACTAAAGCGCACAGGCTTCGCCGCGACAGCAGGCTACTGGATTCAACCCCCTCGATCACCGTTCAAAACCTGGAAACAACATCTCCGCCATTATTTCTCCCACGGCTTCATGATTCTGGCAAAATAGAGGCGAAGACGTGGCGAGAAGAAATCGCTGAAAGACGCGCGGGCCGGGAGCCGCTGCTTACTCAGGTCACATCAGTCTTGGGTCCATTGAGATCACGCCATCGAAGCGCGCTTCTTCCCGAAATCCGCTGGCCGCACCCATCCCTGATCGGCGGCGGCTTTATAGGCAAAACTCATCGATTCCTGCGTGCGCTCGGCCGTGCGAAGCCGCTCGTAGTAAACCCGGGCGGCCGGTTTGAGCTGATCCATAAACTCATCGGACGTGATGAACCCGAAATCTTCCTGGCCGCCCCATTCCTTTAGCGGCACCCATTGTGACTGTGCCGAATAATGCAGCGTCAGACGATTGCCCTCGACCGAACTGCGCCCGCGATGCAGCGCGTGTGCATCCATGTAAAGAATGTCGCCTGGCTCGAGCGCTGCCACAACCTGCCCCGGCAAGTCGGCTGTCACATCGTTCCGCAGTGCGTTCCATTCGGTTTCGGTCAGTGCCCGCCGATGCGAGCCGGGGACCACCAGAAAGCAATCATCTGCATTCAGCGCCGCGTTGAATTGCACATGATCCTGCGCCACAGGTTTGTGTTGAATCCAATCGTAAAAATCGCGTGAAACCTGATCGCGATGCCACCCGAGGTTGTAGCCCACGACCTTTGGCGTCCAAAGAATCTTGATGCCCCACGCCCGCGGCTCATCGAGCAGGGCATTCATCGCCTGATCGACGCGCGGGTGGGCGAAAACATTTACCAGAGCCGGATCAAACAGCGACCGCCGTGTGATCTCACCGACCCCCCAGGTCGCTTTCCCCTTCAGCTCGTCGGGAATAATGCTGCGGTCTTCCTTGTTGCCATACCAATAGCGCGTACCTGTGGGGAGCGTGCTGCGGGTGATCTCCTGTATCTTCTCCGCGCGGCCGCGAAGGTCTTTCAGCTCGTCATCGCTGAAGACGCTACGATCGATGAAATATCCATCTGATTTAAACTGCTCTACGTCTTTTGCGGTCAGCATATCCCGACAATATCGCGGCTGGGGGACAAATCAATGGCCCGGCCGGTCACGGTGGCAACCTCAGCCCATTGACAGCTTTTTGCGGCACGCGATATACATCATGAAGGCGACGAGCTGCAATTCTGCCGGCCTGTAACCGGTATCGCCCGCACAAACCTCCTCAGGCGGGCGGCGGCGGCGGCGGATTAAATGGTGGCTGCTGCTGATAGTAGCCGGATTGCCCCGGCGGCGCGTATGGACCGGTAATTGGCGCAGCCTCCACCGGCATCGAGTTGAATGCAGCAACAACAGCGGCCGACCGGAAGACAATGATGACAAACATCATATAGCAGATCATCGCCAGCGCCATGAATATTGATATAAACGACTGTGCTTTCACTGCATGGGGACTGATGACGTAACCGGGCGGTAGCAAGTCGCTTTGCTTTGGTGCAATCGGCAGGGCAATGAGCCCAACGACCTGTACCGCAAGCATAATGGTGGCGATCCAGATCATTGAGCTGCGCGCCGATGGCGCCAGCTTTAGGGATCTGATTGACGCAATAAGCAGTCCGATCGCCGCGCCGCCGCCTACGATTCCCGAGCCGATCGAATACCAGTAGAAGATTGGATGTTTTGTGCGCATCCAGCGCACAACGTCGCCGTCAACGAGAAGGGATATGATTCCGAACAATCCCAAAGTCCCGATGGCGCCGATGATAATTCCGATGATCGACAGCGCGGTCACAGAACCCGGCCGACGACTGGAAACGGGGGGTGCGGGAGAGTAGTAGTTCTGCATCTGGCTCATGGTCAACCAATCCCTTTCACGTCAAAGCGGCCAACATGGCTGGCGTTGCAACGTTGAATCTTCACACCGTTTCAAGGCTTTCACAGCAGCGATTCATTATAACCTTAGTTCATCGCGTGACCAATCTGGCTCGCCCCTTCGCAAGGGAGGCCAGAACAAGGTTAGGCTGATTCGTTTTATATCAGATTCAACTCGCGCCGTGAGTGCGCAGCCGGCTTGCAATCTCCACGTGTCCCATTCGTTTCGCCCATGCGAGCGGCCGCGCCCAGGCATCGGTTCCTGGCTCGGCGACATCCGCACCGTGTTCAAGAAGCATCCGCACGACGTCGGTTTGCCCCCAACGGCATGCCCATCCAAGCGGCGTCGAGCGCAGCAATTCATCTCGAACCGAGATATCGACCCCCGCCTTCAGCGCCATGGCCATGAACGCGCATCGCTCCTCTTCCGTCATGACAGGGATATTCCACGTCGTTCCGAGTGCAACAATCTGATGGGCGATGCATACGCCGAACTTCCCCCGCAGATTCGGATCGCACCGATCCAGGATCATTTGGAAACAGGTCGGATAGGTTGACCGATCCATCGCATCCTTGCCCTTGCCGACCCAGTGGCCCGGCCCGTGGTTCCAGATGCGCAGCGGCTGATCAAGCATTCCAAACCAGCGCGGGTCATTGCGCG
Organism: Tepidisphaerales bacterium; assembly: GCA_038318605.1. Classification (GTDB taxonomy): domain Bacteria; phylum Planctomycetota; class Phycisphaerae; order Tepidisphaerales; family Tepidisphaeraceae; genus JBBQCK01. Next base: position 6,108 of record JBBQCK010000009.1, read on the forward strand.
GCCAGTTGATCCGCTCCAGCGCCATCGCGACGATCTCGGGCGATCCGCCGCACGCGCCGGCCCAGAGGAGTTGCTCGACGAGGTTCAAGCCCATAAAAGCCGGCTGATCCGGCCGCGGGGTGTAGTTGTTCTCTTCGATCATCCGGCGTGCGGCCGCGACATCGCGAAAGAGTCCAACGGTCGTCGCGTCGGCCCGGCCGCCGTACTGTTCCAAAAGTTGGAGCATTTGCCGATCGCGCGCGCCGTACGCCTGCGACATCGGCGTGCCGCTGGCGTAGACGTTGCCGTTGGCATCCGCGCCGGCGCGCAGGAGCCTCTCGGCGACGTCGTGCTGATGATCACCGGCCGCGATCCAGAGCGGGCCGCTTCGCGAGTAGTGCTCCGCCTCGATACCGGGCACGCGCTGCGGCTCGTTTGCGTCAACGCCGAGTTCCAGCAGCAGCGCCACCGTGTCGGCGCGATGGTGACGAACCGCGAGGCGCAAGAGACCCTGATCGTATGCACGGTTGGCGGCGATGAAAGACGCCGGATTCTCCGCGTGAAACCGCTGCACGTCATCCGCCAGCCCGAGCGCCACGGCCGACTCAACCGACAGCGCTGCCCCGCGATCGCGCAGCAGTTTCGCGACTCGGGCGAAGCGTTCAAGGCTCGTGATGTCGCGCCAGTTGAAGTCGACGGCCGCGCGATCGAGCGGAGTTTGACCCTGCGCATCGGTCTTGCGAATGTTGGCATTGCGGGTGATCAGTTCGGCCACGATGTCAGGCTGTGCAGCGCCGGCCGCAACGTGCAGCGGCGTGCGCCCGTCGCGGTCGCACATGCGGATGATCTCGGGATTGGCGTCGAGGAGCTTCGTCGCTCCCGCGAGGTCGCCATCGCGGATCAGTTGGTTGATTTGATCCTGATCGGCCGACACCGTGACATTCGGACACGAAAGCGCTTCGCGGCGGTGCCGCTCTTCGGCCTCGATCGCCGCGATGATCTCGGCGTACCCACGGTCGCGGGCGAACTGCAGCGCGGTGGTGGCGTCGCGATGCGGATGAATCCCCTTGCGGGCGTTCGCGCCCAGTTCCATCAGCACGCGCACCATCTCAACATTGTTTGCGAACACCGCGAAGTGAATCGCCATCTGCTCGTCATTGGCGGCCATTTCCATGTTCACGAGGTCCGGCCGGACGCGGAGTATCTTGCGCACGGCCGGGACATCGCCGCCGCGCACGGCGTCGGCCAATCGCCCCACCGTGATTCGCGTGACCTCTTCCTTGAGCTTCGCCCAGCTCGCGAAGCCATGTGCGCGGGCCAGGGCGAGCTGCGCATCCGAGAGCGCGAACGTGGCCGTGTCGGCATCGTGGTAATGCAGCGTGACCTCCGCGACGGCCATCGATTCGCCAGCGCAAAATGCCTCGTGCAGTTCCTTGGCCTGTCGCTTGAGTTGATCCAGATCGGGAGATGAGCGCAGAGCGCGCGGGGACGGGTTCATGAGGAACTCCTTTCGAAGTGCTGCCCGTTGTCCGCTCGAGCCGGGCCGAAAGAAGTTTCGTCAACACAGATTGTATGAACCGATTTCGGTGGACGCCGTCCTGCCCGCGGACACGGGAGCGCCCGAATGCGCTCGTGTTGCACCCTAGCTACGCCTGCACCGCATATCAAGAATAATCCAATTCGATTTCGCGGACCGGCCTGTCGCACTTGCCCGATAGCGCGCAAGCTCGGCACGGATCAACACGCTGTTTCCAGGACACCAGGCGACTGCTCCAAACATCTACCCTCTGCCCACCCTCACATCCAGCCACACCGCCGCCGCGAGGACCAGGCCACGGGCGATGTATTTTATTTCGGGGGAAACGGCCATCAGAGTCATGCCATTGTTCAATGTCGCCATGATGAGTGCGCCGAAGAGCACGCCCAGCACGGTTCCACGGCCGCCCTTGAGGCTGGTGCCGCCGATGACGCAGGCGGCGATGGCGTCGAGTTCGAGAAGGTTGCCGACGGTCGGCGTGCTGTAACCGAGATAGGCTGTTTGCAGAAAACCGCCCAGTGCGACAAGCAAACCCATCAGCGCGAACGCCATCAGCACGACACGCCGCACGGGGATGCCGCTGATTACGGCCGCCTCTTCGTTGCCGCCCACGGCGTATAGATAGCGGCCGAATCGCGTGCGCTGGGTCAGCGTCCAGACCATGGCCGCCGTTGCCGCCAGTACGACGGCCGCAAACGGAACGCCCATGTGCAAATTGCAGATCAGCACAAGAAGGCCGATGAGCTGCGCGCCGACGAACATTCGGGAGAACAAAATTTCGCGGGTCTCCAGCGCCAGGCCAAACGCGCTGCGGCGCTTTCGCTCGACGAGCGCGCCAGCCAGCAGTGCTGCCCACGCCAGCGCGCCGACGATCCAACCCGCCAGGGTGCTGAGATGGGCGTTGGTGAGCGCGGAATAGAGATTCTGGCGCGCCTCGATCTTTACGCCGATGGTGCTGTTGTGAATTATTAGCCATTGCAGGCCGCGAAATACCAGCAATCCGGCCAGCGTGATGATGAACGCGGGGACCTGCTGGCCGGTGCGGATCATCGCCAGAAAACCGCCGGCGATGACGCCGATCAACAGCGCCTTCCAGAGCGCGCCCCACACAGGAAGCGTTTCGCCGGCCGGCAGCGCCCGCCCCGCGTCGCTCAACGGATCGAGATGAAATCGAATCAGGAAAAACATTGCGATTGCGATCACTGCGCCCACGAGTGCCGCGACCGGCAGGCTCGCACGCTGGCCGATGATGGGGCAGGCCATGTACATCCACACCCCGACTCCAACAACAATGCCGATCGCCATCGCAAGACTCGGGCTCCAGTGATGCTCGCTGATCAGCACCGCCGCAAGACCGCCGATGAGCCCGGCGCCGCTGCCGATCGACAGATCGATGTGCCCCGCCACGATGATGAGCAGCATCCCCAGCGCCAGAACGGCGGTAATCGAAAGCTCTACCGCGAGATTAGACAGGTTTTCCGGACTAATGAAGCGGACATTTTCGTAAGTGAAAAACTCCCCGACCGCCAGCAGTGCCGCGAGGAGGGCGAAATCACGCACCGCCAATGACGATCGGCCGGAACTTAATGGCGCAACCTGCGCGCTGCCGGTCGCGCTGGCCCCAAGACTCTGTTTCGATGCAGCCGCCGCGTTTTGCATATCGCCTCGCCTTCCACTCGCCGCGCGCCGGGATCTGTTTGCCCGGCTACTGTCCCATCGCCGCCGCCAGAAGACGTTCGGGCGTTGCCTCATCGCGCGTAAAGGCACCGCCCACCGCGCCTTCGTGAAGCATCAAAATCCGGTCGCTCATGCCCATCAATTCCGGCAGTTCGCTCGATACCAGAACCACCGCCATGCCCCGATCGGTCAGCTGATTAATCAGCTCATAAACTTCGACCTTCGCGCCAACGTCTATGCCACGCGTCGGCTCGTCGAGAAAGACCACCCGCGGCTCGGTCAGGAGCGCCTTACCGATGACCACCTTCTGCTGGTTTCCCCCGGAAAGCTGGCCCACGCGCGATTCCATGCTCGGTGCCTTGATTTGCAGCGCGGCAAACATCTCCGAATTGCGGGCGAATTCTCGCTGCTCGTTTACGAGGCCGCCCGAGGTCACTCGCGCCAGCGATGAAAGCGATAGATTGAAACCGACCGTCTGCCCCAGAATCAATCCGTGCCGCTTGCGATCCTCGCTGACCAGCACAAGTCCTTGTGCAATCGCGCGCGACGGCGTTACATCGTCCATCGCGTTGCCATCGAGAAACACAAGCCCGCCCAGTCGCCGGCCCCACGCGCCGAAGATGTGCATCAGCAATTCGGTTCGCCCCGCGCCCATCAACCCTCCGATGCCGAGCACCTCCCCCTCTCGCACGTCGAAGGTGATGCCGCTCAGAACCGTTTCGCCATCCGATTCACGCGCCGCGGACAGATCTCGAACGCTGAGGCGAATGTTGCCGACGGCCGGTCGTCTGCGGGGATACAAATCGCCAATCTCACGGCCGACCATGTGGCGTATCACCTCCGCTCGCGAGGTGTCGGCGCGATCGAGCGTTGTGACGCTTTTCCCATCGCGCAAAACCGTTATTCGATCCGCGATGGCAAATACTTCGTCGAGCTTGTGTGAGATATAGACGCAGGTAACGCCATGGCTTCGCAGGTCGCGAAGAATGTCCAGCAGCGCGGTGACCTCATGTTCGCTGAGGGCGGCCGTTGGTTCATCGAGAATCAGGATGCGCGACTGCCTGCCCAGCGCCCGCGCAATTTCCACCAGTTGCTGGTGGCCGACGCCAAGCTGTTTGACCGGCGTTTCAGGGTCGATGGAAATATTGAACTTCGCCAGCAGCTTTCGCGATTCGTCGGCCACCTTCAGCCAGTCGATCAGACCAAATCGCGTCGGCTCGCGGCCCAGAAAAATGTTTTCGCCGACCGTCATTTCCCCCACCAGCGCCAACTCCTGATAGATCACGCCGATTCCCTGTATCTCAGCGTCGCGTACGCTATCGAAACACATCTCCTCGCCACGAATGCGAATTGTTCCGTCGTAGCTGCCATGCTTGTGAATACCCGACAACACTTTGATGAGCGTGCTTTTACCCGCGCCGTTTTCACCACAGATGCCGTGAATTTCACCCTCGTGAAGATCAAAGCTGACTCCGTCCAGCGCGATCACGCCGGCAAAGCGCTTCACGATGCCGGAAGCTTGAAGAATGACCGCGTCGCGTTGTGACATATATGCAGTTTCCGCAAAGGGTCGGCCCGCGTCCGACTCGCAGCTATTTTTTCGGCGGTCGCTGATCGGCCGGAACAGCCTCGTATATCTTTTCATAGGTGTCAGGCCCATGAAAGTTATCTTTCACCACTGTGTCCATCAGATTGTCACGAGTAACGACAATGACATTTTCGAGAATGGAGGGTACATCCCGCCGGCCGTTTGGCACCGATTGCATCGCCACGATTGGCCGGCGTCGCGCCATGTCACTTGCCGCGTCGGCCGCGCGGCGCGCGAGTTTTTCAAGCGGCTTGTAAACGGTCATCGATTGCGTGCCCTGGGCAATCCTTCGGCAGGCCGTTAAATCCGCGTCCTGGCCTGTGACGAGCACCTTCCCGGCCTGGCCCGTCGCGATGAGGGATTCGATCGCGCCGGCGGCAGTGCCATCACTGCTTGCAATGACCGCATCGAACCCTTCCGGGCCAGCATTCTGCCGCGCGGCATTGGTGATTTTTTTGGCGTTCTCCGGGCTCCAGTCGTCGGCCCAGTCCTCATGGACAATTTTCATGTCGCCGCGATCAAGATATGGCTTTAGAACTTCGTCCTGCCCCTGCTTCACCAGAAATGCGTTGTTGTCTGTTTTGGAGCCCAATACCCGCACAATCCGCCCATGTCCCCTCAGCGTGTCTACAACATATTGCGCCTGCGCCCGTCCAACCGCGACATTGTCGAAGCTCAAGTACAGATCAAGATCGCAATCTTTGATCATGCGGTCATACGCGATCGTCGGCACGCCGCGCTCGTGCGCCATCTCGACGGCGCGGGCCATCGCCTTGCCGTCATGCGGCACGACCACCAGCACATCAACACCGCCGGCAATCAATTGCTGGGCCTGATTAAATTGCGTTGAATCGTCGCTGTTGGCCCATTGAGTTACCACTTCAGCGCCGAGCTCCTTTGCGCGCGCCGAAAAACGCCGCTCGTCCTGTATCCAGCGTTCTTCCTTTTGTGTGTCTAACGACATGCCGATCTTTACAATCCGCTCGCCACTCCGCGAAGCGGCAATCGGCCCCCTGCCGCGGCCGATCGCCAGACCGATCAGCACACTCAAAACCAGCGACACGACCATCAGGATGTTGCGCAGGCTCATGCCGATAGCTTAACCCGGCAGCAACAAACATCGCAATCGCGGCACGCCGCGGTGTCACACTGCCGCTTCGGGAAAACTATAAATCGTCGCGTCATCGAATTTCATGCGGAGGAGCTCGCGGTTGTTCGCCTACGCAGTCGTCGTCCAGTCGGAGCCGGGCGCAGGTTCGGACGGCTCAACCGCGGCCGGCGCATTCCAATTGCGCAATTGCTCAACTTCCTGCGGGTGGACCAACAGTCGATGCAGCAACCGCTTCTCGACCATTTTCTTCTTCTTTTTCTCAACTTTCACGGTGCGCTCTATGATTGAAATCGCATTGAGTTTTCCGCAAATTGAGCATTTTTCGTGCAGGGTGGCCCATTTGTGATAGGCTCCGGCCGCCACCTTTGGAAGCGAAAGCAGATAGGAGAAATCATGGGCCTCCAGCGATCGACGCACGGCCAATGAATCGCCGGGTGCCGTGAGGCGCAGCTCCGCTTCCTTCTCGCCCCAAACTGAACACCCTTCGCAGAAGATGCGCGCATTCGCGAAGAACTTTGCCGCCAAGACCGAACATGTAAAGATGACTCCCGCCTCAATGATCCACACAAGCGTGAGGAAGATACCGCTGACATTCTGAGCGGAGGTGCCGTGGCCGATGGCCCATGTGCCGACTCCGTTCAATGCCGAAATCAAGTAATATAAATCCCCCGGACTTCTCAACAGCAATCCCAGCGTCACCGTATGGTCCGGCACATCCCGGTCCAAGATGGCCTTGGCCCACACGATCCAGCACAGGTAATATGCGATCAACGTCGTCGCGCAGGCGATAATGATGACCACTTTGGACGAACGGACATTCCCGAGTTTGGCGCCGAACGCCGTGCTGAGGCCGACTCCGGCGCCAAAACCTGTCGTCAGCAAAATGTTCAGGTAGACAATTGGAATCCATACTTCCAGATAAGCGTAAGCAAACGCTCCAACAATTCCCGCGATGAGCCCCATGGCCGCCGCCAACAGCAAACCCATCGGCGGCGCCGTGTCGGAATGTCTGTAAAACAGGTCTGGTTGGACCACCGCGGTGTATCTGGGCTGTATTGAGTTCGCCATGAACGTACACCTCTGCAAGTTAAGTCGCGAGTAGATACCGATGACCGAATCTACTACAGCGCGTGAAAATCCGCCAGCGCATCCCGCCTGACCGCCAGTGACATATAGCGACCGCCACGTTGTCAGACTTGCAACGCGCAGCCTCCTGCCACATCTTCCACTGCATGAAACATCCACCGGCCGAACTGGATTCGCGCGAGTCATGGCGCATTTTCCGCATCATGGCGGAGTTTGTCGAAGGATTTGAGGTCATGAGCGGCGTCGGACAGGCGGTGACGATCTTCGGCAGCGCGCGAACACGGCCCGACGATCCTTACTACAAGGCGGCCGAGGAAACCGCGCGGCTGTTCGCGCGAAAAAAGGTTGCCGTCATTACCGGCGGCGGACCGGGCATCATGGAGGCCGCAAACAAAGGCGCCTTCGAGGCCGGCGGCCAATCGGTGGGCCTGAACATCACCTTGCCGCATGAGCAGGACAGCAACAAATACCAGACCGTCTCACTTGATTTCCACTACTTTTACGCCCGCAAGGTAATGTTCACCAAGTACGCGTCGGCGTTCGTCTGTTTTCCAGGCGGGTATGGCACGCTCGATGAAATGTTTGAAACGCTCACCCTCATTCAAACACTAAAGGTCGAGGCGTTTCCGATCGTTCTATACGGCTCGGCTTATTGGTCTGGCCTGATGTCCTGGCTCGATAAGCAGACTGCGCCTCATTACATCGACCACGAAGATGCGGGCATCATGAAAATCGTCGACGACCCCGCAGAGTGCGTTAAAGCCGTCATGAACGGGATGAAAAAGCACTGGTGGAGCCCCGAGGATGAATCGCTGGCAACGGCCGCCGCCATCAACGGCGACGCGGATAAAAACCCGCTCAGCGGGCCGAAGGCCGCCCAGACCGGTGAAGGCACACGCTATGGCAAGCGCCCGCGCCGCCCCAACAAGGCCCATGTCGCCAGCCCGAAGAAACCACAGCAATAAGTGAAGTGAGGATTTGGAATTGCGATTGGCATTTCGATAACTGATGAGTGATGAGTGCCTTGACTATTCCTTAGCCCATCGCGAAATGAATTAATTGGGCTTCGGCGTTCGGCTTGGTCGATTCAGTCACGCCATTACACCTTTTTTGCACACCAGGCTTCGTGGGTGCCCAGCCGCTCAAAGCCCATTTGGGCGTAAAGCGCAATGGCAGGCGCGTTCTCTTGGTTCACCTGCACAAACACATGCCGAAGCAGGGCCCGGGCGCAGATTTCCAAAGCGCGGGCAACCAGCGCCCGGCCGACACCTTGGCGCCGATATCCGGGCATGACAAACACCCTTTCGAGTCGCCCGAGCTCCCCCACCGCAAGCACGCCGCATCCGCCCATCACCGACCCGCCACGGAGCGCGAGAATCGCATCGTAGTGTGGATTGTCCAAAGCCATCATTCGTGCCATTGCCAATTGCTGTACGACCTCCGCGCCTTCAGTGGCCCAGATTTCCACTGCGGATACGGCGAGTTGACTTGCATGCCGAAAGCTGGCGCGGGCGGGAATGATTGTCAGCTTTTCCGACGCGACGCATTCAAACGTGCCGGCATGTCGCAGATACATCAGATCGTCGATTTC
>JBBQCK010000010.1:0-13989 GCA_038318605.1 Tepidisphaerales bacterium
GACCACCACAATCGGCTTGTTGCGAAAGCGCGGCAGTGCGCCATCACAAACGGCGCACGCGCTCACCCCACGGTTCTTATATTCATTTTCGGAATCCAGGCCGAGATAGTTGGCGCTGGCGCCGGTCGCGATGATGACGGCGTGCGCGCGGATCGTCTTGCCCTCCCCATCCGTCAAAACAAACGGCCGGTTCGACAGATCCATCGAAACGATGTCTTCCGTGATAATCCGCGCGCCGCAATTTTCCGCCTGCTGGCGATGGCGCATCATCAAATCCGGCCCGAGAATCCCATCGGGAAAACCTGGAAAGTTTTCGACCTCGGTTGTCAGGTTGAGCTGCCCAAGCGGAAGCGTGCCGCGCAGACGGTTTTCCTCGCTGATGCCGCCTTCATAAACCAGAGGCTTGAGACTGGCGCGGGCCGCATAGATCGCGGCCGTCCAGCCCGCCGGGCCCGAGCCAATGATGACACACTTTTCAACGTCGTTGGTGGATTGAGCGGAGTCGGTCATTTTAATTTCTTGGCTGTTCGTCGCGTGTGCCGGCCAATTGGCCGACTTTCGCGAACCTCAAATCATACGCCGCATCATCCGCTAGGCGAGCGCCCGCGCCACCGCCTCGCCCACCTCCGATGTCGAGGCCGTGCCGCCAAGGTCGCGCGTGTGGTTCGCCGGATTCGCCATCACCTCGCGGCACGCCTTCTGTATCGCCTCCGCGGCCGCCGGCTTATTCAGAAAATCGAGCATCATCGCCACGCTCAAAAACGTCGCGATCGGGTTTGCCAGCCCCTTGCCTGCAATGTCGGGCGCGCTGCCGTGAACCGGCTCGAACATGCTGGCGGCCTGTCGCGTTGGATTCAAATTGCCGCTGGCGGCCATCCCCATCCCCCCCTGAATGGCCGCCCCAAGATCGGTGATGATGTCGCCAAACATATTCGTCGTCACGATGACGTCGTAGGTTTGGGGCTTTGTCACCATGTACATCGTACATGCATCGACGTGGTGATAGTCAGTTTCGATGTCGGCGTATTCGCCACGAACCTCATCAAACGCCCGCATCCAGAGATTGTGCGCATAGCGCAAAACATTGGTCTTGGCGACCAGCGTCACCTTTTTACGCTTGAACTGACGCGCGTATTCAAATGCATATCGTATTGCCCGCTCGACGCCGTGCCGCGTGGTCACCTCGATCTGGTTGGCAACCTCGTGCGGTGTGTTTTTGTACAGAAAACCGCCGTTCTGGCAGTAAAGCCCTTCCGTGTTTTCCCGCACGATCACCATGTCGATGTCCTCCGGTCGGACATTCGCCAGCGGTGTGGGCACGCCGGCCATCAGTCGCGTCGGCCGAAGGTTGATGTATTGATCCAGCTCAAATCGCATTTTAAGCAGGATGTCCGTTTCGATGAGTCCCTGCGGAATTTTCGCATTGCCGCGCGGATCAGCCCCTACGGCCCCAAACAAAATCGCATCATGGGCCGCAAGTTCCTTCAATGCAGAATCAGGCAATGTGATGCCGGTTTCGAGGTAATGCTCCGCGCCGAACGGATACCCCGTCGTCTGATATTGAAAGCCAAACTTTTTGGCGCACAGGGCAAGTATTTTCAGCCCTTCCGGCACCACTTCCTTCCCGACGCCGTCGCCCGGCATAACCGCGATTTTCATGAGTTCTCCTCTGGATTGAGGGGCAGACTATAGACCAGCACCCCGGCCGGGCCAAGCGCCTGCAAACGTATCTGCCACCGCGCCTGGCACCGCGCTTGCCAGCCCACCTGCCACCGCGGCCTGATCTCCCGCGATCGCGGGCGACAAACCTTCGATCCCCGTCACGATCGCGGTTAACCTCGTCCCCCATGAATGCCGACCCGGCAAATGCCCTCTTGGCCAACTGGGCCGGAAACCTGCGATACACCGCCGCAGCCATCGTCCGCCCGTCTTCAATCGACGAGGTTATTGAAATCGTCGCGCGATCGCCGCGCTGCCGCGCCCTTGGCACGCGTCATTCTTTCAGCGATGTCGCCGACACCACCGGCACAATGATCTGCCTCGAAAACATGCGCCGCATCTTGAACGTCGATCGCGATGCGATGACCGTGACAATCGAAGCGGGTGTGCAATATGGCGCGCTCGGCGAGGCGCTGGAGAAACATGATCTGGCGCTGGCAAACATGGCGTCGCTGCCGGACATTACTGTCGCCGGTGCGTGCGCCACCGGCACGCATGGCTCCGGCGTCTGCAACACGACACTTTCGGCCGCGGTTGTGGCATTGCAAATGGTTTGCGGCGATGGCGTGGTGCGGCGGTTTGGCAAAGCCGATCCCGATTTTGCCGGCATGGTCGTGTCGCTGGGCGCGCTCGGTGTCGTTGTCGAACTGACGCTGTCGGCCGTGCCGGCGTTCAAAGTGGGCCAGCGCATTCACGAGCGGCTGGCGTTCGCGACATTGATCGAAAACCTCGACGAGATCATGTCGTCCGCCTACAGCGTGAGCGTGTTCACCGACTGGCAGGGGGATCGCGCCGATCAGGTCTGGCTAAAGCAGCGAGTGGGGGACCCATCGCCAGCAGAGAGCCCATTTTTCGGCGCGAAGGCCGCGACCCTGCAGCGTCATCCAATCGCCAAAATGTCCGCAGAAAACTGCACGCCGCAACTCGGTATCGCAGGCCCCGCCCACGAGCACCTTCCGCATTTCCGCACCGGCCGCACCCCCAGCAGCGGCGCAGAACTTCAGGCCGAGTACTTCATACCACGCGATTGTGCCCGCCAAGCCCTTCAGGCGATTCACAGAATCGGCCCCTCACTGCGCGACGTGCTGCTCATCTCCGAAATCCGCACCATCGCCGCCGACACGCTCTGGCTCAGCCCGTGCTTCGAGCGCGACAGCCTCGCCATCCATTTCACCTGGCGCCCGGACCGGCCCAGCGTCGATCAATGCCTTCACGAAATCGAGGCCGCCCTCAAGCCCTTCGCCCCGCGCCCGCATTGGGCCAAGTTGTTCTACATGTCTCGCGAACAATTGACTAACGCTTACCCCAAGATCGGAGATTTTCGGTCGCTGCGAACCGTAATGGATCCTTCCGGCCGATTTCAAAACCGCTTCGTCGAGGCGATCTTAACTTGATGCGCCGCCAATATTCGGTGGGGTCAATGTGTGGTCGGCTCGCAGTCCAAACCGACACATCCAACTTCTTCGCGAGGCGGCGCACCCGTCTCCGACAAAGACCCGGTCGCCAGGCGCAACCTCAAGCGATCTTGTCATCCCCCTTCGTCTTGCGGTGCATCGCCGCTGCTTCGGCGCGGTCGATCCAGGCGGTGAGGTCGCGCAGTTCGCGCGGCGAGAGGGCGCGCGAATCGCCGGGCTTCAGCCCATGTAGATCGAGCGGGCCGATTTTGATGCGCGCCAAGTCCTTCACCTTGTGTCCGGCTTTGGCCAGCAGTTTGCGTAGCTCGCGATTTTTGCCCTCCCGCAGGGTGATCTCCAGAACGCTTTTTAGTCGTGACCGATGGGCGACGCGGATGGTCGCCTTGTTGGCCGGGCCGCGGCGGCCGGTGCCGGGCTGTTCGAGCGCCTGAATCGTCTCCGGCTCGACGAATCCATCCACCGTTGCGCGGTAAGTCTTGGCGACGCCAAATCTCGGGTGAGTCAGGCGGTTGGTCAGATCGCCATCGTTTGTCAGCAGCAAAAGGCCACGCGTTTCGGCCTCCAATTGACCGACGGGATAAACGCGCGTCCGCAGCGTCGGCGGCAGCAGATCGATCGCCCGCGTCTGCTCGCCCTGGGCGACGTTTGTGGTGTACACATGCTTTGGCTTGTGCATGAGGATATACAGCCGCCGCTCCTGTGTCCGCTTGCGGAGCTTCACAAGCTCTCCATCCACCTCCACGCGATCGCTTTCGGAGTCGATCATGATCGGCAGGCGGGTGCGGGCCGTTCCGTTGACTGTAACCCGGCCGGTCTCGACCATTTCCTCAATCTGCCGCCGCGAAGCGATGCCGGCGGAAGCAAGAATCTTTTGAATGCGCTCTTTCACGCCTCCGATTATGGCCAGACAGCGTGCAATTGGGTAATTGTCCACGGCCGACCGGGCAAGCATCCGATCAATATATGGGCTGGCGTCGATTTGTTCGGTCTTGGCAGGCCTCGGCCGGTATACTTCGCGGCCCATATCGAACCGCGCGGCGGGCGAACCTCGGCCCGCTTCTTTTGAAAGGCAATACAGAGCAATGCAGACCGTCATTCATGTAACCCACGAAGCCGTGCAAAAAATCGGCGGAATCGGCGCGGTCCTTCACGGGCTGCTGACCAGCCGCGTTTATCTGGACATGGTTCAGCGAAACATCCTCGTCGGTCCCTACTGGCCGACCGGTGAGACATGGGAACAGCGCCTCGGACCGGCCGGCGAGGTGCTCTATTCAAGCCTCGATCACCTCTACCGCTCACCCTATGCCGCCAGCTTTCGCGAAATCGAGCAGCAATATGGTGTCAACATCGTCTACGGCCGGCGCAAGTACGCCGAAAAGGCCTTGGGCGTCAGTTCGACGCCGGAAATTCTGTTGATCGACGTCTCGCGCTTTGAATCGTCGCGCATCAACGAATTCAAGTTCGAGCTTTGGGACAAATTTCAGATCGATTGTTCCCGATATGAGGAAATCTGGGATTTCGAGCAGTGGGTGCGCCTCGCCAAGCCGGCGATGGCTGCGCTGCATGCGCTCGGCGCTGAAACGCCCAGCGAGCCGGCCGTCATTCTGGCACATGAATATATGGGTGTCCCAACCGCGCTGGCGGCGGTGCTCGAAGGGCCGCACAGCCAGTTCCGCACGATTTTTTATGCCCACGAAGTCGCTCCGATGCGAAAGATTGTCGAGAGCCAGGGCGGCCACGACACGATGTTTTACAATGTCATGCGCAACGCCGTCGCGCAAGGGCACTACGTCGAGGATGTGTTCGGCGATCAGAAGGGGTACTACAAACATTCCCTCGTACGCGCCACGCGCTATCTGGACGGCATCTTCTGCGTCGGCGATTTCGTGCAGAAGGAAATCCGCTTTCTCGGTGCTGATTTTCTGCACGTTGATTCGCAACTGGCTTACAACGGCGTGCCCTGCTGGAAAATCAGCGTCGCCGAGAAAATGGCCAGCCGAAATCGCCTGCGCGCCTACTGCGATTCTTTGCTTGGCTACAAGCCCGACTATGTCTTTTCGCATGTGACGCGCCTCGTGCCGAGCAAGGGGCTTTGGCGCGATCTGCGCGTGCTCGAGAAGATGGAAATGCAGCTTCGTCAGCGCAATGAAACGGCCGTGCTTTTCACGCTCAGCACCGAAGTGCCCGGCCGGCGCGGCGAAGAGGTCATGCGCATGGAGCAGCATTACCACTGGCCAGTGGTTCATCGCGAAGGCCTGCCCGACCTTTCCCACGGAGAGGCGGCGTATTACCAGGGCGTTCAGGAATTCAACGCCCGCGCCCGGAACATCAAGGTTGTGTTCATCAATCAGTTCGGATGGGAACAACGTCTGTGCGGCCAGCGCATGCCGGCCGATATGGAGTTCATGGACATCCGCAAAGGCTCCGATGTCGAGTTCGGCCAGAGCATCTATGAACCCTTCGGCATTGCCCAGGTTGAGCCGATCAGCTTTGGCGGAATCTGCGTTTTCTCCAACGTGTGCGGCTGCGCCGGCTTCGTTGACAAGGCCAACGGCGGCCAGCCCACGCCGAACGTCATCGTTGCGGATTACACGGAACTGACCCGACGCGAATTTCGCCCCGAGCAGATGATGAACATCGGCCATATCCAGCGTGAAGAGGTGGAGCAGGAAGTGGCCGAAAAGGTGGCGCGCGAGTTGGTCCATCGGCTGCCGCGAACGCCGCAGGAATTTGAACAGGCAATCGAGCGAGGGCACAAATTGGCGCAGCAAATGAGCTGGGATGTTGTCGCCCGAGATTATGTGCTGCCGGGCATTCATCGCGCGTCGAAGGCGAAGCGTCTGCGCCAGATCGCATGAGCGGGTTTTCCCGGCCGGATTGCGTGGCGGCCGACGGCGCCGCGACGACGCTACAGACTATCGGACCCGCTCGCGTGGCTGATTCACCAGCCACCCGCGATCGGACGATAAGCGTCTGTATGGATGGCGAGCGCATCGCTCAACACGCGGATATTCGGCGCGCGGTGGATGAAGTCGTAAAAGACCTCGCGGCCGGCGTGGCGATGATTATTCCGCGCCGCCGCGACGTGCGCTATCCGCTGAATCGGGAAGTCGCTATTGGCTATTCGCGTGATGGCAGCGGTTTTCAGCCGCTCTGTCCGGCATGGGCGTCCGATCTTTCGCACAACGGCATCGGCCTGTTGGTCGAGCGGCAATTTGAGATCGGCGAAGAGTGGACCGTCGAACTGCGAACCAGTCGCGGCCGATTAATGCTGTTTCCATGTCAGATCAGCCACTGTCGGCCGCTCTTTTCCAGCCTGTTCACAGTCGGGGCGGCCTTTCGCAGCGATTTCGTGCGCAAGCCCAACCCGCTCCGTCGCAGCGCGTGAGACTTCGAGCGCGGTTGTCGCCATGCGCTGGCTGAACTGGGATCGAAAACTCAGTGCAACCTCGAATCCTGATTGACATCCGTCGCGCAGGATCGCGATGGACACATCTTCCAGTCCGACTGCCTATTGATATGGCGATGGCACGTTTGTCGCGCCGTATGCCTGCTGCATGTATTGCTCGCGGGCCAGATTCACGTCGGGCAATTGGTTCAAGTACATCGAACTCACGCCCTTAAAGTGAACATGATTGAGGTCAATCGAAGTTGGAACGAGGGTCGGCATGATGGCTGCGCGGGCGACAGCAACAATGAGCAGCAGCCCTAAACCGCAAAGCCCGGCAACGACCAGGATGGAAGAAAGTGAATCATTTGTGCTTCCACTGCTGACGACTGCAGCCGCGAAGAAACTGCCGAACATGGTTAGTGCAGATGCAATCAGCAGGCCGTTCCAGAGCTTTCTTTGGGCCCGATGCCTGTCGCAAAGATACGGGTAAATTGTAGCCTGCTTGCGCACGATCAGGTAGACGATCACCAGTGGTATGACGCCTGTGAAAAGCAGCAGATAGATCCACTTTGGCACCCAAGTCAGGTTGACCTTGAGCGGCGCGCCAGCAGGCGGACCGCCGCACCGGAAGCACATTGGCGGCAACGTGGCGCGACGATCAAGCACCACCATCGCGCCATCACGCCAGACGCCCGAAACGGGGTTTGCGCCCCAGCCGGGCGAGGCATAACCGATGGGCTGAATCCTTTGCGGCCCGCCCGCAGGAATCGGCGGCAACGCCGGCGCGGGACTCGATGGATATTGTCCGAAGGGCGATTGGGACTGCGACATTAGCGGCATCCGTGTTGAAACACCTAACCGATATGTCGGGGATTCTCCCATTTTCCCCGGCGGATTCAAATGAAAATCGAAATGGCGGAACTTTTGATGGGCCGGCGGTTGCTATTGCGCGGTCGGCCGGGTGGCGGGTGACGGCGGCTGGCCGGAGAGATCATAGAGATAAACGCCGGCGCCCTCGGATTCGAACTGGTCGAGATGCCGGCCGGCGTGATCGAGATAGCGGGTAATCAAAGTCTTTTCATTGACACCGTAGTTCAGCCAGATGTGGCTGAAAACGATCCAGACTCGCGGACCATGCATTGTGGAGAGGTCGTCGTAGTACTCGTTCCATTTATTGCGATCTTTGGCGATGACGAACGGGGCGGCCTGCGGCGAAATGCCGGCGCGATCGCGGTAGAAGTTGAATCCGGTTCCAGCGTGGTAATAGAGGACGATCTGGTCGTCGGGCGACCAATGAGCGGCGACGTACTGAAGCGCCGGCAGTATTTCTTCGCGCCCGGGCGGATGCCGGGTGGTCTTGGCAGTGGACGCGAGGGCCGGGACTACCAGAGCGAAAGCGAACAGCGCAATGACCACGCGCCGAGTGCCCTGTGTTCCTTCCCACAGCCACTGAAGCCCCGCGCAAACAAGAATGACCATTGCAGGGGTGAAAAATAGCAGAAGGCGTTCGCTGAATGGATATTTTCGCGCCGCCGATGCGACCAGCGCCAGCACCAGCGGCCCGCCGAGCATGGCCAGTTCGCGCAGACGGCCTCGCCACATCGCCAGCGCGCCGCCCGCCATCGCCAAGCCAGCCAGCGCGCGGACTTGAAACCCACCAGGCTCGCTCATGGCGTTGCCGATCGCCATGGCGATCCACAACGGCGTCTGTAGATTCAGCGGCATGAACCCTTCGCGGCCCCAGTATTTGTCGAGCGCGGGATTGGCCGCCAGAGGCTTCAAAACGAGGAAATAACTGATCGCAAAACTGGCAATCCAGACAACGAAGATCAATGCAAAGCGCAAGATTTTTTCGTAGCGCCGATTTGTGGCGGCGATCGAAGGCGGAGCGAAATCATTGTTTACAGCCAAAGCGCGCTTCGCACTGCGTACTTCCAGCAGGGCGGAAAATCCGAGCGTGAGCCCCACGGCAGCCGCGATGAAAATCGCAGGATGTGAAAACCAGATTCCGAACGCACCGACCAGCGCCAGTGTCACGCATCGCCAAAGCGATTCCGGGCGCTCCCACGTCCGCAGGCCGGCAATCACGAGCGCCAGGCCAATTACGACATCCGTTGAATATTGCTTCAGTTCCGATGCGAAATAAATCTGCGGTTCGAGAATGGCGAGCAGTGCAGTAGCCAGCAGGGCGGCCGGCCAGGCGAGCATTCGCCGTGAAACCAGCGCCATCAGGACCAGCGCCATGCAGGACGAAATTAGCGGGACAATGCGCATGGCACGTTCGCTCTGGCCAAAAATGCCCATGCAGAATTTGACGAGCCAGAGAAATCCAAGCGGCGCGCCCTGGTTGTAATCAAGCGGTTTGGCCAGCGCGCCGTAGGAGCGCGACATCAGATTCATCGCCAGAAAGCATTCGTCGAGCCAGAAGTTGCGGCCGGCCCACCAGCGGATCAATCGTAGCGCGATGCCGATCAGCACGAACAAAACCGCCAGCGCGATTGCCCACCTTGGCCAGGGCGTCGGCCGGGCGGGTGTAACAGACTCTGGCGCGGCGATGTCGGATGTGGCGAGCTGGTTCATGGCAATAATGAATGAATCGGCCGGTCGGCGGGTTTTACCAAAATGAAGCGCGGTCCGTCCGACAGCTTACCGCATAATATTGCGTGCTGCGGCAATCGGTATCTCGCCGAAATGGAAGACGGGACGCCGGTGAGGTTTCCGGTGCCCCGTCAGAGACTCAACTTCCATTGGCCGGCATTCAGGCCCGGCGACGACGCATGCCCATAAGGGCCGCGCCCAGCAGGAGGCCGACGGAGGCCGGCTCCGGCACAGGCGAACCCGCGCCACCCGAGCTGACCACGACCGGCTGCGACGAAAGGCCGGTGCTTGTCGGATTCGGATTTGGGCTGTTGTCGTACACGATCTTGACGCCCGCAAACGTGCCTTCCGAGGTGCGGGTATCGGTGACCTGAGCGCCCGGCGAGTTGCGTACGGTGACGCTGCCAAATGTGTTGGGCTTGCCGAGAATCGCAACGCGCAGATTCGGCGAGTCCTCAACGACCAGGCTCTAGATTAACCCATCGACGCTGGCGATCTGAACCGCCGTGGTCGTGTTATCGACGCGCACGCGACGCAAGGTGATGGAATTGAACTTGCCCGCATGAATCAGTGTGCTGAGGGCGTTTCCATCGTGGAAATAGGCGTCCTCAATGACAAGGTCGGTCCACCGGGGCGACTTGAGCCCCAAACCGTCCACCATCAGGAAGTCATTATGAATGCCGCCGCCGGAGCGGTTGATCTTCATGACTTCGACATTGCGGACCACGACCTTGCTATAGGTCCAGATGTTCTGGCCGGCCGGAGTGCGATCCGGGCTGGACAGCGAGATGTCGATGCCCTTGCCATCGATGATGTCGCTGATGCGGAGGTTCTGCACGACGAGCGTGCCTCCGTCATCGGCCTTGGTCCACGGACGAAAGCGGGCGGTCTGCCCGACAATGTCCTTCATGATCGACCGGTTGAGCTGCGGTCCGAGGACGGCGGCCTGAGCCGGGGCAACAACGAACAGACTGAAAATACCGATACCAATCAACTTGGTCAAACGCATAGCACTCTCCCTTTAAACAGAAGCCCTGGAAGCAACATTGATCGCGGTCTGCCTGTACGCGCCCGGCTGGCTCCGGGTCGCGCCCTGAGTTTGGGCACCCACCGCGTGTCGTTCCGCAAACCTCATCGACGGGGAGGGTGGGGGGCTTTGGAAAAGCTGGTGATAATACTGAAAATAGTCGTTTATTCGGACGCAGTTTCGCTTGACGCCGCTGCAATGCTATTGGATGGGGATTTATCGGAAGTGAAACGAAGCTGCGGCCGTCCATTCCCGCTCCGCAACCCGTCAGCGCCGTGTGCAAGTCGCAAGAGCGGCCATCGCCGGATCGCGAATTTTTGCCCGTTTCGCTTTGCAGGAAGAAATCTTCGGCGGAACGAACAGTCCTGTCCGATTTGCGCGCGCCGGCAAGTTCTGCCGCGGATGTTTAGAACGTGCCGACGCGCCGCCGGTTTATTGCAGGATCTTACGGGCCTGCTCTACCGCGGCCGCCAGGGCCTCGGGCACTTTGCTGGCATCGCGGCCGCCGGCCTGGGCCATCTGCGGCCGGCCACCCCCGCCGCCGCCGGTGATGCGGGCGGCGTCGCGAACCCAGTCTCCCGCCTTCAGGCCTTTGGCGATCCAATCATCACTGACGGCGGCGATGAGCGTAACCTTGTCCGGTGATGCGCTGGTCGCCAGCATTACCGCCGACGTGGGGGATCGTGCTTTTATGGAGTCAATCAATCCGCGCAACTGCTCGTCGGCAAGGCCGGGCACGTCGGCGACGATCAACCGGCCCGCGCCAATATTTTCGGCGCGACTGAGAAGATCGGCACCGATGGCGGCAATCTCGATACCGCCGCCCACGCCGGATGCCTTTGCCGACTTCTGCCAGGCCTTGTGTTTGGCTTGAAGTTCGGCAATTGCCGCCTGAGCGCGCCTGCGGGCGCTCAACGGAAGCCCCGCGCCGCCGCTCTGCTTTTGTAATGAGTTGATGAGCGGCGGAAGCTCCGTCTCATCGATCTCCCGCGCGGCCGCGATGGCCGAATCCAGTTCGCCCGCCGCCGCGTCGGCTTGACGGGCGGACGGGCCTGTGACGGCAACAATGCGGCGGATTCCCTTGCTGACCGATTCTTCCGCAGTGATGGCAAACGCGCCAATATCTGCGGTCGAGCGCAAATGTGTCCCGCCGCAAAACTCGACGGAGTACCCGCGCCACCGCGGATCGCTTGGACTGGCGAGCAAATCCTCAACCGGAGCGCCTATGCTGACGACGCGAACCCTCGGCGGATATTTTTCGCCAAACACCGCCCGCAGGCCGGCGATTTTCAGTGCATCTTCCTGCGGCGCCTCGGTCGCATAGACCGACAGCCTTTTCTCGATGCGTTCGTTGACCAGCGCCTCGACGCGCTGCAATTCGTCCGATCCAATCGATTTGCCGTGGCTGAAGTCGAAGCGCAATTTTTCACCATCGACGAGCGAGCCTTTCTGCTGCACGCCTTCACCCAACACCTCGCGCAATGCCCAGTTGGCGAGATGTGTGGCGGTGTGGTTCATCTCGGTGCGCGGCCGAACACCCGCCAGCGTCGCGGTGACATGGTCGCCAACGGACAAGTGCCCCGTAACCATGCGGCCGACATGCAGCACATAGCCGCCGGTTGCGCGTGTGGTGGCTACATCCATCAGCGCATCACCGCTGCGCAGCTCCCCCGTGTCGCCCGCCTGTCCGCCCATTTCAGCGTAGAAGCAGGTTTTGTCGAGAATGATCGCGACACCTTGCTCGGCCGCCTCGGCGCCGTGGGTGCGATCGATCAGTTTCGCGCCGTCCCAGACGGCAACGACCGTCGCACCAAGCGGCGCGGCGTAATATTTTGGCGAATCGTCCGTGGGCTTGACGCCATTTTTCGTCAGTTGTGCCAGCGCATCTGGCGGCAACTCAAATAGCCGGGTGTCACTTTCTTTTCCGCCCGACCGGGCAAGTTCGCGGGCTTTCTCCATCAGGAATTCATAGCCCGCCAGATCAACCGACATCCCGCGTTCCTCAGCCATGATGCGCGTCAGGTCAATCGGAAAGCCGTATGTGTCGTGGAGTTTGAAGGCGTCGGCAGCGGAGATGTCATTGTCGCGCGATCGCCCGGCCGCTTCGTCGAATAGCTGTATCCCACGATCCAGAGTTCGCCCGAAGCTCAGTTCCTCATCCTGAATGACGCTCGAAACCCGGCCGGCGTCTTTGCGTAGCTCGGGAAACGCATCGCCCATCGCATCGACAACCACGGACACAAGCGTGTGCAAAAACGGCTTGCCAAGTTCAAGGTGCTGCCGACCGAATCGCACCGCGCGACGGAGAATGCGCCGCAGCACATATCCGCGCCCTTCATTGGAAATGGCCGCGCCGTCCGTCAATGCAAATGTGAGGCAACGAACATGATCCGCGATCACGCGAAAAGCGATGTCGTGTCGAAGCTGCGCGTCGGCGGCCTCGGCGGCCGGGTCGGCGACGTTGCTCCTGGGATATTTGCCGGCGTACTTGATTCCGCTCAGCTCCGTCAGCTTCTCCCAGAACGGGTTGAATAGATCGATTTCGTAATTGCTGTCCACATTCTGCAGCACCTGGGCGATGCGCTCAAAGCCCATGCCCGTATCGACGTGCTGCTGCGGAAGCGTGACCAGAGATCGATCCGGGTTACGGTTATATTGGATGAATACGTTGTTCCAGATCTCCATGACGCGCGGATCGTCGCCGTTGACGTTCTTGCCGCCCGATTTGTCAGGCGTGCGATCGATGTAGATTTCCGTGCATGGACCGCATGGCCCGGTGTCGCCCATTTCCCAGAAATTGTCCTTGCCGAAAAAATGGATGTGGTTGTCGTCCAGCCCGGCGACTTCTTTCCAGATTGTCGCGGATTCCATGTCGCGCGGCACGCCGTTGTTCTCGTCCCCCTCGAAGCAACTGACGTGCAGGCGCGTCGGGTCGATTTTCCAGACCTTCGTGAGCAATTCCCATGACATCTCGATGGCGCCGCGCTTGAAATAGTCGCCGAACGACCAGTTGCCGAGCATCTCAAAGAAAGTGTGATGTCGCCGGCTTCGGCCAACATCGTCGAGATCGTTGTGCTTGCCGCCGGCGCGGATGCATTTCTGCGTGTTGGCGGCGCGGCTGTAGTGTCGCCGTTCCTGGCCGAGAAATATCGGCTTGAACTGATTCATACCGGCGTTGGTGAACAACAGCGTAGGATCGTCGTGCGGCACGACAGAAGACGACGGCACGAACGTGTGGCCGTGCTTCTGCACGAAGAAGTCGATGAACTGCCGGCGGATTTCTGAAGACGTCATGGGTGGACGGGGAATTATGGGGGTGAATGCAATGCGTTCAAGGATCATTGCACGCATCTCACCGCCGATTTCCGGCGCTGCGGGGAGACAGACGGGCCGCGGGCGGCCGTGAGATTGGCGAGCGGGCGCTGTGCAACCTTGCTGACGGCGCCGACTTTCGCAATCCGGCCGGGGCGATATGATCGCGGCTCACCTCATGAACCGTCACTTGGATCAGGATCGATCGATCTGGAAAACCGCTCTCGCGGCGCTTGGGGTAGCTGCGGCGCTTGCACCGGCAATCTGGCGGCTGACCCGCCCGCCGGGCGCCACTGGCGCGCCGTTGGCACCGGGCGAAATCCGTTTGCGCTACATGGCCTGGGGCAATCCGCAGCAGCTCGATGTCGAACGTGAAACCATAGCGGCATTCAACGAGCGATGCCGCCAGCAGGGAAAGCCAATCCGCGTTGAGTTGTTCATGCCGCCGGCCGGGGGCGGGTATGCACAAAAGCTGCGCCTCATGCTCGCCAGTGGCACGGCACCGGATGTGATGCGTGTGGATCATT
>JBBQCK010000011.1:0-13952 GCA_038318605.1 Tepidisphaerales bacterium
CGATTCCGATCGGCCCGCGAGGCGGGTCGCGCGACTCGCGCGCGGCCGTTGGCGTATTCACGCCGATCCGGTGCAATCCGGTCCGGCGTCGAACGCTTCGACGCCGGCCGATTTGGCCCCGGTCGGATTGGCATCGCCCGATCCGGCGTCGCCCAATCCTGCGCCGGCCGATTTGGCATCGACCGGTTCACCCAGATACGCTTCGATCACCTTTTCATTTGCCTGCACCTCGGCCGGCGAGCCGACCGCGATCACCTCGCCATGATCCAGCACCGTGATGCGCTCGCAGATGCTCATCACCAGTTTCATGTCGTGCTCGATCAGCCAGATGCCGACCTTGAATCGATCGCGGATGAAGCGGATCAAATCCATCAGTACGACCTTTTCCCGCGGATTCATCCCGGCTGCTGGCTCATCCAGCAGCAGCACCTTCGGGCCGGTCGCCAGCGCGCGGGCGATCTCAAGGCGGCGCTGATCGCCGTACGGCAAACTCGCCGCCAGATCGTCGGCGCGATGATCCAGCCCCAGCGTCGCCAGCAATTCCATCGCCTGACAGATGTGCCGGCCGGTCTCACGCTGGTTGGCGGGCGTTCGCAGCATCGTCTGCCAGAATCCGGTTTGAATGGATGGGTTGTAACCCACCAGCACGTTGTCCAGCACCGAAAGCCCGGCGAACAGGCGGATGTTCTGAAAGGTGCGGGCGATGCCGAGGCGGTTGATGCGAAAAGGCCGCTTCGCCGCGATCGACCTGCCGGCGAAGCGCACCTGCCCCTCGGTCGGACGATAGACGCCGGTCACGATGTTGAACGCGGTGGTTTTCCCAGCGCCGTTCGGGCCGATCAACCCGGCCAGTTCGCCGGCATCCAGCGAGAAATCAAACCCCGCCAGCGCCGCCAGCCCGCCGAATCGCACCGTGAGATTTTTGATGTCGAGCAGCGGCATTTATGCGGTCCCGCCGGCGGCCGTTCGCGCGAATCGACGGCGCATCGGAAAAAGCTCGCGCCGCCCGAGAAGGCCCGTCGGCCGAAGGATCATCAGCAGAATCAATGTCAGTGAATAGATGATCATGCGCAATTGATCCGCGGGAAATGCCGGCCCGGTCGCCTCCTTGAGGAATCGCAGCCCTTCGGGAAGCATCGTCAGCAATGCGGCGGCGAGGATGACGCCGGTGATGCTGCCCGATCCGCCAAGCACCACCATGACGACAATCTCCACCGACTTGATGAAGCGATATGAGCCCGGATCGAGATTCCCTGATATCACCGAGGCCAGCCCGCCGGCAATGCCCGCGAAAAACGCGCCGATGACAAACGCCGCCACCTTGTACCAGGTCGTGTCAACGCCCATGGCGGCCGCCGCGATCTCATCCTCGCGCAGCGCCAGGAACGCCTTGCCGCGCGATGAATAGACGATGCGCCAGGTGCAGACAATGCAGACGATCGCAAACCCCCAGACCCAGAAAAATCGTGTGTCGCGATAAATCGGAACGCCATAAAGCCCCGAGCTGCCGCCGACCATGAAGGGCCCGATGTTTTCGGTGTTGTTGATGGCGACAAACAATATCTCGCCGAACCCCAGCGTGGCGATGGCCAGATAATCGCCGCGCAGCCGAAGCGTGGGGATGCCGATGAAAAGCCCCGCAATCGCCGCGAACAGCGCCCCGAGCAGAATCGCGCCGGCGAATTCGCCGGCCGCCGCCAGTTGAAACGCCCCGTGCGCCGGCTCAACGATTTTGTAATGGCGCAAAATGATCCCGGTCGTGTACGCCCCGATCGCCATGAACGCCGCGTGGCCGAGGGAAAACTGCCCGGAGATGCCGATCACCAGATTCAAACTCGTCGCCAGGATCACACTGACGCCGATGGTCGTGGCGATCAGTAGAAAATAAGGATCGATCTGATCAACCAGCAGCCGATTGATCGGCCAGAGCCCCACCAGCAGCCCAGCCAGCGCGAGATTGGCAATCCATGCGGGCACGCGCGGCCGGATGGCGATGAACCGCGCCGGCGTGGCATGTTCGGTGATGGCGTTCATCAGACTTTCTCCGGCTCATGCCGGCCGAAAAGGCCGGACGGCTTAATCAGTAGAATCAGCACCAGCACCAGAAACGCCACCGCGTCGGCCCACGAACTGGAGACATACGCCTTGACCATTGTCTCGGTAATGCCAATCAGCAAAGCCCCCAGCAGTGCCCCGGGAATCGAGCCGATGCCGCCCAGCACGGCGGCGATGAACGCCTTCAAGCCATATTGAATCCCCATCAACGGATCGGCGTTGTAGCGAATGCCATCCATGCAGCCCGCGACGGCCGCCAGCCCCGAGCCGAACATGAAGGTGAAGGAAATGATCCGATTGGTGTTGATCCCCATCAACATGGCGGTGTCAAAACGATACGACACCGCCCGCAGCGCCAACCCCGTGCGCGTGCGCAATACAATCCAGCTCAGCGCACCCATCAATGCCAGCGACAGCCCCAGACTCAATACATCCAGCCGCGTGACGACAATACCCGAAGCTGCGCTGCCGATGCGGGCATTGAGCGCGAGTTGAATGGCGGTGGGATATTTCTGCGGCTGCGCGCCAAATACCCATTGCAACTGCGCCGTGTTCTCCAGCAGAAGCGACACGCCAATCGCGGTGATGAGTACCACGATTCTCGGCCGGTTGCGCAGCGGCCGATAGGCGAGGAACTCAATCAAAAACCCGAGCACCACACAGACGACAATCGCCCCGCCGAAGATCAGCAGCAGCGACGCCGCGACGCCCCAACCCGCGCCGACGGCAAATCGCGCCAGGTAAAAGCCCACCACCGCCCCGACCATGTACACATCCCCGTGCGCGAAATTAATCAGACGCAGAACCCCGTACACCATCGTGTAGCCAAGCGCAATCAGCGCATACGTCGCGCCGACCGAAAGCCCGACGATGAGTTGCTGAGCAAATTGACCCATGAAATTAGCGCCGGCGGTTCAAGTAATTTCCTGCGTCAATGCCCGCGGATCATTCGCCCGGATCATAGCGCTTCGCCAGATCCGGCACGGGTTTGCCCGTCACATTCAAAATGACGATCGACTTGGTGGCGTTGCGGTTTTCGTCGATGGTGATCTGGCCGCTGGCGCCGTCGTAGTTTTTGATCTTCGCCAGCGCATCGCGAATGGCTTTGGGGTCGGCCGATCCGGCATCCTTGATCGCCTGCGCCATCACGCCCATCGCGTCGTACCCCAGCACCGCCATCGCGTCGGGCTGATGGCCATACTTCTTCGCAAACGCCTTGACGAATTTCTGCGTGGCTTCGCTTGGATCGTTGGCCGAATAGTGATCACTGTAGAAGCAGCCGACCGTGTCCGGGTTGGATTGCGTCTGCGGGCTGTCCCAGCCGTCGCCGCCAAAGAACGGCATGGTCATCCCTGCCCGCCGCGCCTGCGTCACAATCAACCCCACCTCGGTGTAATACGCCGGAAGATAAATTGCATCCGGGTTGGTCGCCTTGATCTTGTTGAGCTGCGCCTCGAAGTTTTTGTCCTCGGCCTTGAAGTTCTCATCCGCAACGATCATGTCGACCGGAAAGTTTTCCTTGAACGCGGTGGCCAGCCCCTTTGAATAAGCGTTTGCCGTATCCGTCAGCATCGCCACCCGTTTCCATCCCTGGTCTTTGGCAAATCGCGCGCAGATTTTTCCCTGGAAATCATCCGTAAAGCAGATTCGAAAAATGTAATCCCCGGTTTTGGTCACCTGCGGGTTGGTGCTGGCCGGCGACAACATCGGAATCCTGGACGACTGGCAGATGCCGCCGCCGCTGAGGCTGCGTGTGGAAGCCACCTCGCCGATGACCGCCGAAACCTTGTCCCGGTTAATCAATTTGCTGACCGCCGCGACCGCATTGTCTGAGTTGGACTGATCATCTTCGGTAGTGACCGAAACCTGCTTGCCGAGCAATCCGCCCGATGCGTTGATTTGCTCGAGCGCCAGTTGCAGGCCGTCATTGCTGCTCTTGCCGAAATCCGCCGTGCCGCCGGTCAAAGAAGCATACTGCCCGAGCACGATCGTGCTTCTCGCATCGTAATCGAAGGTTTTCTTGCGGCAGGCGCCCTGCCCGGCGAAAATCGCCACCGCCAACGCCAATGCGCCTGACACCGCCGCTTTCGTGAACTTCATGGTAGCCTCCAACTGCTGGAGATGAACGAATCAAAAGCCCCGCCAGCGGCCAATGGGTTCCGCGCCAGCGACGCACCGGCCAATCGCGCCGGCGCAACCGCAACTTTAACGCTGGCCGCCTGCGCCGGCAACCTTGTCCCTGGACGATTTGTCGATTCACGCTGATGCCCGGACGAATATTTTCCACCCATTCATTTCTCCATGCCCGCAACCGAAGTGATCCATTCAGCGCGCCGCCGCACCAGATCGGGCGTGCGCGCCGCCGTGACAATGCTTCCGGCGGGCGATACATTCCGCCCTGTCTCGCGACCAAGGAGTTCGATTGAAGGACACCGGTTTTCGCATTGGCAGGGCGTGCATCTTCGCGCTGGGGCTTTCTGCCCTAGGCAGCGGCGCCGCACAGATCGATTCGCAGTCGGCGCCCCGGCCGGCCCCACTGACAACGTCGTTTGATCGTTCCGCGGCCGCATCGCCCGCCGAAGCGACGATCGTTCAGCCTGTGCATCTGTCCTTCGCGCCCGAGGAATCGGTTTACGGCCCGCCGCAGCCGCCGACCGAATTGGAAATGGTCAACGAGGGTGGCGTCAACGTCGATCTGACCGTGCGCTACATGACCGACAATGTGTTTCGCGGCATCGATCGCTCGGAGGTCGGCGGCGCTGAAGATGCGCCGAACCTTCAGTTCGACGGACGAATTTATTTCGACCTCGGCAACAAAAAACCCCATCCGTTTGTCGGCACATTCGTCAATGTCTACAACTCCGATCCGATCTCCCGATTTCAGGAAATCCGGCCATTCTTCGGTGCCGACTTCACCCTGCGCCCCCTGATCTTCGAAGCCGGCTACACCACCTACATCTTCCCCGAACGCGACGACGACAACACCAGCGAGTTCTACGCGAAGATCACCATCATGGACGAGGCGCTTTTCCGAACCGAAAAGCCGATCCTTCGTCCATACTTGCTCGCCGTCTATGATTTTGACGTCTATAACGGCTGGTACTACGAAGCCGGCATCGAACACATCTTTGAAATCGAGAAAACCGGCCTGAGCATCAAGCTCAGCGGCCTGGTTTCCTATTCCAATGGCATTGAGCTTTTTCGCGGCGATGGTCCCAAAGGCTCTGACAACGGTTTCCAACGCTACGAAATCGGCGTCATGGGACGCTACTCTCTCAACACACTTTTGAACTTCAGCCGCCGCTGGGGCGAATGGTCGCTCGTCGGCTACGGCTACTACGCTGACAATCTCGACGACAATCTGAAGGTGGATTCGCAAATCTGGAGCGGCGGCGGAATTGAATTCAGGTATTGAGCGAAGTTGCCTGCGGCCAGTTGCCAACGGCCAGTTGCCAGCGGCCGCAAAAGTTGCAAGTTGCTGCTTGCAAGTGAAATGCAACTGACTAGCCACTACCTGCCGCCTACTGCCTACTGCCCCCATGCTCACCGAACATCTCGAACATCAGCTCGCGCCGCCGCCAAATGTCGTGGCGAAGGTGCTTTGGCGGCTGATTCCGTTCATGGTGCTCTGCTACTTCATGAACTACATGGATCGGGTGAACATTCAGTTCGCCAAGCTCGAGATGAACTCGGCGCTGGGGCTGAATGATGCCCAATACGGATTCGGCGCGGGGATTTTCTTCATCGGTTACTGTCTCTTCGAGGTTCCAAGCAACCTGATCATGGCGCGGGTCGGCGCGCGCATCTGGATGGCGCGGATCATGATCTCGTGGGGTTTGGTGTCGGCCCTGATGTTGTTCATGACCGGCGTCAAAAGCTTCTATTCCATGCGCTTCCTGCTCGGCGTGGCCGAGGCCGGGTTTTTCCCCGGCATGGTCTACTACCTGTCGATGTGGGTGCCACGCGCCCAGCGGGCACGCGCTCTGGCATGGTTTCTAACGTCCACCGCGCTGGCGGGCGTCATCGGCGGGCCGGTCGCCGGCATGTTGCTTGGCGTTCGC
Source organism: Tepidisphaerales bacterium (assembly GCA_038318605.1). GTDB lineage: Bacteria > Planctomycetota > Phycisphaerae > Tepidisphaerales > Tepidisphaeraceae > JBBQCK01. The sequence goes on from JBBQCK010000011.1 coordinate 6,117, forward strand.
GGCCGGCTTGCCGGCTGGCAGTGGCTCTTCCTGCTCGAAGGATTGCCGACCATCGCGCTCGGCATATTGATGCTTCGGGTGCTGCGCGATCGTCCGGCCCAGGCTTCCTGGCTCAGCGGCGCAGAGAAGCGCTGGCTCGAAGCCGAACTGGCCTCTGAACATCCCGAAGGTTCGACCGCGCACCATCGACTGCGCGACGGTCTGGCCCACCCGCGCGTCTGGATGCTGGCGGCGGTCTACAGCGCGATCATCTTCGGCTTTTACACCATCAACTACTGGACGGCATCTCTTCTCAAGGAAGTAAGCGGCGCCTCAACGCGGGTAATCAGCACATTGTCCGCCATCCCGTTTTTGTCGGCCGCCATCGCCATGGTTTTGGTCGGATTGCTGTCCGACCGCCGTGGAAATCGGCGCGCGATCGTAGCCATCTGCGCCGCCATTGGCGCGGCCGGTATCTTCGGGGCCGCCGCGTCCCACTCCATGCCTGCGCGCATTGTCTGGCTATCCGTCGCAGCCGCGGGCATCTGGTCCACGCTCGGCCCGTTCTGGGCAATGCCGTCGCGACTTCTGCGCGGCACTGCCGCCGCCGCCGGAATCGCCGTTATCAATTCCATCGGCAACCTGATCGGCGGCTTCATCGGCCCGACCATGATGGGCCACTTGAAAATGACCTCCAGCACCTACTGGCTGGGCCTGGTCATCTCCGCATCGGTCGTCACCCTCGCCAGCGTGTTGGTCATGTTCGTGCCCGACGATGAGGCGCCTGGGCAATAGACGAACTTCGCGAGTGAGAAAAAAACACGAAGGCGTGGGCGATCTTGTAGCGTGCGTTGAACAGAATCGCCGCGCAACCTGGTGCTGGGCGTCCTTCCGGCAACCGTCGGCTCATTGTTTAGAGGGGCGAAATCCAAATTCCCGAAGAAAGAAAAACGCCAAGTCGCTATGGCACCAAGGGCAACCGGCCAACTGCCAACCGCCGGCTACCCAAGGAATTTGCGTCGCAGCCAAGTTCGCCCCGGCGCGGAACTCTGGTCGTACACCGCTCCAACGTCAAAAGCCGCCCAGCGGAATCGGCCGGATGCGATCAACGCTGGCTTCTTCAATGGCGGCGCCTTCAATGACCGGAACTCTGCGGCGATTGATTTGTTCGAATTAGTCGTCAGGTCGCGATAGCCGGTGATCGGCGGCAGCTTAATTCCCTTAATGCCGGCCGACACCTTCAGGTCGTACCAAAATCCAAGGCTTACACCCGCCGCCGCCGCCAGCGCGCCGCCGGGCTGCTGTTGCCGCAATTGCCCACGCTCGTCGAGCATGGCCGTGTGCGGGCCGAGGATGATGCGCTGTCGCTTGTCGCTCCCCGTGACAGCCGCGATCGCCTCGTCGCCCATGAGATGCGATTGCGGCAGTAGCAGCAACTTTGCCTCGCTGGCCGCGCCGCCGGCAAGCTGTTCATCGCTGATGAAATCGATCGCATATCCCGCCTCGTCAAGCATGCGATGCCAGCCGCTGTAGGAACGCTGCAAGAGTTCGAGCGACGCCGGCCAGAATTGCAGAAAACGAATGGAGTCGCGCGAGTAATGCATGAGAGCCCTGGGCCGGCGGGCGCGCCTATCGCGGCTTGCGAGCAGCTTCTTTTGTTTTCCGGCCGGCGCGAGCGACTCGACGAGCCGCGTTCGCTCCGACGGCCCGCCGTCGCCGGCGGTCAGGCCGTTCATGCCAATCTCGTTGCCGCCCGGCGTGGGTCTAAAAAGAAAGAAGTAGACTGCGCGCGCGCCATGTTCGGCGTATGCCTCGATGCTTTCCCGCAGGTAGCCCGCGTCCCAGGTTTCCGCTGCAAATCCGCTGGGCCAGGTGCGCTGGTGCGGTCCGGCCTGTGTTTCGGCGATGATGAATTCGGCCTTGCCGGCCGCGCTGCGCATCAAATCGCAACTATAGCGCATGAAACGCACGTCGGCCGCGCGGTCGCCCGTCGCGTAGTACAGATCGGTGCCGATCCAATCCAGATCGCGCGCCTGATCGAAATAATCCTGGCCGATGCACGCGCTCAGCTTCACACCCGTCTCGGGAATATTTGTTCCCACGACAGCAGCCGGGTCTTCCTCGCGGATCAGCCTCGCCTGCCAGCGCACCATCTCGCCGAGGTTCCATTCGCGCCAGCGCGCGAAGTCGAGCCATGCGTGCGGGTTCGATCGCTGTGGAACGAGTACGCCGATCTCGTCCCATGCGCCATATCGCTGGCTCCAGAAGTTGCAGTACCACGCGCTGTTCAGCGCATCGAGTGAATCGCCGTATTTCTCGCGCAGCCACATGCGATAGTCAGCCGTCGCGGCCGGGTTGAAATCGTAGAGCGTCGTGCTCTCCGCGTAATTGGGCTCGTTGTCGATCTGCCATGCGACAACGCCTTTGTGCAATTTGAAATGCGATACCAGCGCGCGAATGGTGCGCTCGGCCTGATGTCGCGACGCGCGATGGTTCCAACACCAGTAATGCCGATGTGCATGGCATAGATGCCCATCTGCATCCATCAGCCGGCTGTCGGGAAACATCTTCAAAAACCAAGGTGGCGGCGTCGCCGTCGGCGTGCAAAGCACCATCCGGAGCCCCCGCTCGGCCGCCATGTCTACAAAACGACCGTATAGTTCCCACCGAAACTCCCCCGGCCGCGGCTCAAACCAAGACCAACTGAACTCGCCAAACCTGACCACCTCGATGCCCAGCGAGCGAATTTGATCCAGGTCACGCCCCCATTGTTCCTCGGGCCAATGATCGCCGTAATAAGCCGTCCCAAACGTGATCCCCGCCTGAGCCGCGCGCGTCGATTTGGCCATGCCCGGCATGATGGGCTCGATCGATACGCTGTCAACGGCGGACGATCGCGCGCGGCTAAAGCCGGTCAACGTCGATGCCTGCCACACTCAGTTACAAGCCAAAGCCGCCGAGTTTCACGGCGAACCGGACGACAATCCATCCGGCATGCGTGTATTTTGGCATTACAACGCCCGACAACCATCGCATCATAATGTGATCATCAATCGACTGGCCTGCGAACATATGATTCTTGCGGCGTTGACGCGAACGCAAAATGCTCCGCCGCCGCAGCTTTTCCGCCTTCTTGCGGGCGATTCTTTGTGTCGCAGACCCGCAATTCTGGTAATCTTGCGAAGGCCATCGCCACCTCATGTTTCGCTGGCTCGCGCCCTCCGATCGCGCTCAAGTCCATTTGTAGATTTGCAAGCTCGGGGCAAACCCGATCGAAGTTTGTTCTGCGCACCGAAAAGCCCTGCAATGAAAGAAACCAACGGCGACGACCATAACGCTACTGCAACAATTCAGCCTGATCGCGAAGCACAGCCGGTTGACAACGAATCCCCTCCACGCATCGCGTTCCCGGTTATCGGCATCGGCGCGTCGGCCGGAGGCCTCGAAGCTTTCAGCGATTTTCTCGCCGGCGTCCGTCCGGACTCGGGCATGGCCTTTGTCTTCATACAGCACCTGCCGCCGACCGGCGAAAGCATGCTCACCGAGATCCTCTCCAAGCGCATGCCGCTGAAAGTGATCGAGGTCGAAGATGGAATGCTGGTTTCTCCAAACCACGTTTATGTCATCCGGCCGGGCCATACCCTCACCATCGGCGGTGGCGTATTGCATCTCGGCGAACGACTGGCGCGGCCGATGCACAATCGGCCGGTAGACGACTTTTTCAAATCCCTGGCCGCGGAGCAGCGCCAGCGCGCCGTCGGCATCATCATTTCCGGCATGGGCAGCAACGGGACCGCCGGCGCCCAGACGATCAAAGCCATCGGCGACATCTGTATCGCCCAGGAACCGGAAACCGCGCAATTTTCCTCCATTCCGCAATGAGCACCGTCAACACCCAGCTTCAGGCTAAGATCGAGGAACACAAATCCGCGCGCAACGATCTTTCCAGCCTGCTGACCAGCACGCACATCGCCGTGCTTTTTCTGGACATGCAGTTGTGTATCCGCCGGTTCACTCCCCAGGTCCGCGAGTTGTTCGAGATGCTGGATTCGGATATCGGCCGGCCGCTCAGCGATCTGGAAAAAAAATTCACCGATCCAGACCTCGAGCGCGACGCCGGGCGCGTGCTGACAACGCTGGTTCCCGTCGAGCGGGAAGTCCACGCGGAGGCGGATCGATGGTTTCTGCGGCGACTGACACCCTATCGAACCGGTGACGACCGCATCGCAGGCGTCGTGGCCAGCTTCGTGGACATCAGCGGGCGGATGACTGCCGAACTGGCATTGCGCTCCAGTGAAGAGCGGTTGCGAACTCAGTACGATCGCTCCATCGAGATTCTGGAGAGCGTCAGCGACGCTTTTTTTGCGGTCGATGCTTCTTTCGGATTCACTTACATCAATCGCAAGGCGGAAGCGCTCTGGGGCCGGCGCCGCGAAGATCTGCAAGGCAGAAATTGTCGTGACGAATTCGCACGCGTCGATGACGTCGAGCTGTCGAACCTCCACGCCACCGCCATGGAACGTCGCCAGCCAGTACAGGCGGAATTGTTTTCCCATCTGGTGAATCGCTGGATCGATGTCAGCATTTATCCCGAGTCTGGCGGCGGGTTATCGTGCTACTTCCGCGAAATCACCGAGCGAAAGCGCGCCGAGGAAGCGCTCCGCGCCAGCGAGGAGCGCTTTCGCCTGCTGGTCGAGGGCGCCAACGATTTTGCAATGATGATGCTCAATGCCGACGGCCTCGTCACGGCATGGAACACCGGGGCCGAGCGATTGCTCGGATACAGCGAAGCCGAAGCAATCGGAATGGACGCAACGATCATCTTCACGCCAGACGATCGCGCCCATGGAGCCCCCGAGCGCGAGATGCGCCTTGCAAAAGCCGCCGGCCGATCTGATGACGAGCGATGGCATCTACACAAGAATCAGACGCAATTCTGGGGCAGCGGAGTGCTCAGCGTGCTCCGCAATGCCGATGGCTCCGTGCGCGGATTTGTAAAGGTATTGCGCGACGAAACCCCGCGCAAGCGAGCCGATGAAGCACTCGTCGCCTCCAAGACCGCGGCCGAGGAAGCCAACCGCTCCAAGGACGAATTTCTCGCTGTTCTGTCGCACGAACTGCGCACGCCCCTCAGCGCGATCCTGTTGTGGACGCGCATGCTTCAGGACACCGCCGGACCGATGAGTGATGAAATGCACGAGGGCCTCAGCGCCATCCGCAGCAGCGCTGATGCACAGAAGGAATTGGTCGAGGATCTGCTCGACGTTTCGCGCATCACCAGCGGCAAGCTGCGCCTTCAGATGCGCGAGGTCGCCCTGCTGCCGGTTGTGCGCGAGGCCGTCGAAGCGATATCCCCCACCGCTCAGGCAAAAGGCATCGAGCTTGTCGCCCATCTGGCGGACGACGCCGGTGTTGTCCGCGCCGACGCCGGCCGGCTGCGCCAGGTCATCTGGAACCTGCTCACCAACGCTGTCAAGTTCACCCCGTCAAAAGGGCGCGTCAAAGTTGAAATGATTCGCAACGGCCCGGAAGTCGAAATCCACGTCATCGACACCGGCCGCGGCATGAGCGCCGCGTTTTTGCCGCATGTCTTCGAGCGGTTCCGTCAGGCCGACGGCACCTCAACCCGAACGCAGGGCGGAATGGGCCTCGGTTTGACCATCGCCAGACAGTTGGTCGAGCTTCACGGCGGCGTCATCACTGCCGAAAGTCTGGGTGAAGGTCGCGGCGCCACCTTCCGGGTGCGACTTCCGCTCGCGGAAACGGAAGCGATGCGTTCGCCACGCCACATGTTGCCGACTGATGGCAACGATGTGATCGCAGGCGTCAACGTGCTTTTGGTGGAGGACGACCGGCTCACGCTGCACGCATTGGCGACGCACCTTCGTCACGCGGGCATGCGTGTCATCGAAGCCGAGTCGGCGCGGGCGGGCGTCGAAGCGTTCAGTCAATCGAAGCCGCGCATCATCGTCAGCGACATCGGTATGCCGGATGAAGATGGAATCTCGATGATCCGGCGAATCCGCGAACTCGAGCGAAAAAGCGGGAGTGCCCCAACCCCCGCCATCGCTCTGACGGCGTTCGCCCGCGATTCCGATCGCAAAGGTACAATGACGGCGGGCTACCAGCGCCACCTCGCAAAACCCGTCGAACTCGAGCAGCTCCTCTCGATCCTGGCCGAACTGCTGATCGAAGACAAACATCTGGCCTGAGTTGCCACATTTCAGATCACGTATCCACTTTCAAACCGCGATGAAACTCCACAACGCCGTCCCTATCCTCCGCATCTTCGACGAAGCCGTAGCAGTGCGTCATTACGTCGATTTTCTCGGCTTTCAAGTCGATCGGACGCATCGCTTCGCCGACGATCTTCCAATCTACATGCAGATTTCCCGCGACGGCTGCATCATCCATCTGTCCGAGCACCACGGCGATGCCTGTCCCGGCGCACGGCTGCGCATTCGGGTCGAAGTGCTGGATGAAATGCATCAATCGATGACAGAATCGAAGTACAAATATGCGCGGCCGGGAATAGAAGACACCCCGTGGGGTGACCGTGAAATCTGCATCAGCGACCCTTTCGGAAATCGCTTGACGTTCCATGCGCCAAAAGACGAGAAGTCAAAAGCATGATGCAAACCCGCCGGTTTCACGGAGAACTTGGCGGGACCGATGCGGGAAATATTCAGCCGGAAGTTGGAATCAACGACGAATCCATCCATTGTTCGCCGCGAGATCGTCCCATGATCTTCAATCCCGCAAGGCGGCGCGGCTGTCACGTTCTGCCGGGGAAGTTCGACATCAGGCGTCCGTGCGAACCTGACGAAGGCGGCGTGACAGCTCGGCTTTGATGTCGCGATAGCAAACCTCGCTTGCCACGTTCTGATTTTCTCCCGGGTCCGCACTGAGATCGAACAGCGCCTCACCCTGCGCCATGCCGTCGTTATCAATCCACTGGCTGTATCGATAATCCCGCGTGCGGATCGATTCACCGGCGAAAAATCGCGAAAATGCCGCCGGCGGTTCTGCGGCATCGTGCGTTTGTGTTTCGTCCATCAGCGGCATCAGGCTCTTTCCTCGCAGATGATCGGGCAGCGCCAGGCCGAGCAAATCACACAGAGTGGGATAGATGTCCAGATTCTCGACAACCTGTTCGACCACCTCGCCGTGAGATCGGCCGCTCTCGCCCGCCGGCCGGATAATCAGCGGCACATGCAATGACGAATCATAAAGCGAATGCTTGCACCACAACCCATGCTCGCCAAGGTTAAACCCATGATCGACCCATAGCGCAACCGCCGTCGTCTCCGCCAGCCCCAGCCGATCAAGTTCATCGAGCAACTTCCCGACCTGTGCATCAAAGTAAGAAACCCCGGCCATGTATCCATGCGTCAAAGTGCGCGCGGTCTCATCATCCAGCGGCCCTTCGCGCGGAATATCCACATACGCCCGCAATTCACCCCATTTGTGCAGCGCCCCGGCTGGCACGTCGCCGGGCATCGCGCTGTGTGTCGGATCCACCGCGATCTGATCGCGATCATAAAGATCCCAGTATCGCTTTGGCGCCTTGAAAGGAAGGTGAACGTTGACCGATCCATACGCCAGCATAAATCGCTGATCGCCCGCCGCGAATTCCTTAAGCCGGTCCATTGCAAACGCAATCGCCGCGCCGTCAGGGTATGCCTCGTCAGCGACATCGGCGCATTCCCATGATGGACCAAACTTGAGCGGCAATCGTGGATCGGCCGTCGGCGTTCGATCCGATTTGGCGATCAATTCCCTGGCGCGCTCCGAATAGTAAGGCCCGGGAAACGAGGGAAGCGGCGAGCGAAAAAATTGATCCCAGACTTCCTGGTG
>JBBQCK010000012.1:0-13899 GCA_038318605.1 Tepidisphaerales bacterium
GAACCTGATCAGGACGATCAAGGCTTACTGCTATGCGACGATCTCCTTCGTTGACTACCAGGTCGGCCGGATCCTGCAGGTCTTGCGCGACACGGGACAGCTTGACCGCACGCTGATCATCTTCACATCCGACCACGGCGAGTACCTGGGCGAGCATGGGCTCATGGGCAAAAACCTAATGTACCGCTCCGCCTATCATGTTCCGTTTGTCATGCGCCTGCCGAACGGAATCAGTGCCGGTCAGCGGGTTGGCGCGATGGTGACGCAAAACGATTTCGCCACCATGATTTGCAATTTTGCAGGCGTGGAAGCGCCGCCACGCAGGAGCGGGCGCGATTTGCGAACGCTGATGAATGGCTCTACAGCGTCCCAGGCGGCAGATCCGGAGTGGCGCGACGAGGTGCATCAACACCATCCCGGCCAGGCGCTGGTCGGCCTGCTCACGCCTCGATGGCATCTCATTCTGCATCGCGATGGCGAACATCGATTGTTCGATCTGCAAAACGATCCGGATGAGCGACGCGATTGCTTTACCGACTCGAATTGTGGCTCGATCATCGGTGCCATGCACGCTCGAATGTCGGCGCACCACGAGGATACCCAGTCGCCGGCGGCAGCGTGGGTCCGAAACTGCGTCAGTGCGACCGAGGCTGTGAAGCAATGACACCGGGCGCGGCCGGTCAGTTTGTGATATTTGGCGCTCTGGTCGCCGGAATTACAGTATTGGGAGGATGCGTGGCACCGAATCAAAGTGAAATTCAAAGGTCGGCCAGCCCTTCGGCGCGGTTTATTGTTACGGCACAGCCAGCCGGAACAATCGACGAGAGGCTTTTCGGCCAGTTGCTCGAACGTGCAAGTTGGGGCGAGCCCGGGCCGGAGCACGCGCTTGTGCCGGGAACGCGCCGGATGATGCCCGAAGCGCTCGATCTGCTGCGCGGAATGCGCGTGACTTTGATGCGCTATCCCGGCGGGACAGACGCGGATTTTGTGGACTGGCACAACGCCATCGACTATGTGCCCGGCCGCGCCGGAACAACCCGCCCGGTAAGCCATGGGCGAGATCGCGGCGAAATCACGAACGAATTTGGCCTTAATGAGTATTTCCAACTGCGCGACAAGCTTCGTTGTGAGACAGCCTTGGTCGTCAACTTCCGCAACGCGTTCATGCGCGTAAAGACGCTGGAGGAGGCTGCTCGCGATGCGGCCGGCCTGGTTGCTTACACGAACGCCGTGGTCGGCGCAAAACTTCCCCCCGGCATGGCCGACTGGCCTGCAATTCGCGCGAAAAACGGCTCCGTGGCGCCATTCGGTGTGAAGCTATTCCAACTTGGCAACGAAACTTGGTTCTACAGCGACAAGCCCCTGCAGAATCCGCAAAGCGGCATTGCCACCCGCGAAGAACTCGTCGAATGGTATGTGAAGTGCATTGTGACGTTCGCCGATCGCATGCGCGAGATCGATCCGACGATCGAGTTGATTATGGACGGCCCACAGCCTGAAGGCGATTCGACGATCAAATCCGCCGCGCTCGATTCGCGCGTGCGCCAGCGCGTGCAATACCTAACAGTTCATTATTATTCCCCCGGGCCGGCGAAACAATTGTCGCGGGATCAAATCGCAATATCTCCTGAAAATGTCTCCGATGATGAATTGTGGAATGCGTGGGTTTCGATGCCGGGCGGGTTCACGCCAGATGGAATGAACAACGGCATCGAGAAGCACAGCCGGATCATCAGTAAGATGGGCTATCGCGCCGCATGCACGGAATGGAACTGGAACGGCTTCGGCATCGACGAACTGACGGCCGGTCGGGCATTTCGCCCGGCCATGGCCAAGGCGCTCGGCGCGGCGGGCTTCCTGCACGGGTTGATGCGCGATCGCTATGGCGTCGCCATCGCAACACAGTCGATGTTACTCGGCTCATGCTGGGACATCGCCGCAGTACGGGTGGATCCGACGGGCAGGACGCCGCCCTATTACCTGCCGCAAGGTCAACCAACCGCGCTTTACAGCCGCCACCACGGTCACACGTTGTTGAAAACGGTGCCGGAGGACGTGCCGGTTTTCAGTCAGCCAATTCGCTCGGGATGGGGAGCGCCGGCCCAGACGGTTGCGATCGTTGACGCGCTGGCTACAGCGGATGACGGCAGTATTTTTCTGCATGTCCTGAATCGCAAGTATGCCGGGGACGTTTCGGTTGAGTTTGACCTTTCGGCGCTGCCGCCATTGAAATCAAGCGGTGTCGTTCATCGTCTGTTGCCGCCGGCTATTTCAAACGGCCAAGCTGAAAAATCTTGCCGGACAGTCAGCGAGTCATTTGATGTCGTCGGCAATATCGTGCGGCTTTTATTGCCGCCACAATCCATCAATGTGTATGTGCTGCAGATCCGCCGGCCTTGAAAGTGCGTCAACTGACGTTCAATCAAACAATGGTCGTCGGATCCTGTGGCGAGATTTGGCCCGGGTGGTTGAGCTTCGCGCCTGTCGGTGCCACCACCTGACCGTGAAGAAGGGGGTCGCCGGTCTTTTGCATCCAGCGATCAAGGCGCTCGCGCAGATCCGTGAGAACCTCGCCATAGGCCGCGTCGCCGACGACATTGACTTGTTCGCTGGCGTCGAGCGTCAGGTCGTACAGCGCCTCGGCCGATAATTTTTGCTCCAGCCACCCTGCGTCGATCCAGACGTTTTTGGATGGAGAATCATCGCAATTGGCCGGCACCGGATTGGGCTGGCCGGAAAACCGGCGAATGAGCTTGTGTGTGCGCGTGCGTATCGCGCGTTTGGGCTCATAGGCGGCGTGGTAGGTCACTTCAGAGAAAATTTCATCGTTGATCTCCGCGGTGCTGCCGTCGAGTAATGGGACCATCGATCGCCCCTGCAACCAGACGGGCGAATCGATTCCGATCACGTCGCAAATCGTCGGATACAGATCGACTTGCGAAACCATCGCATCGCACACCCGCCCGCCGGCAAGTCCAAGATGGGTCGGGCCGCGCAGGATCAGGTAGACGCCGATGCCCCTGTCGCTCAGGCAGCACTTCATGCCAGGAAATGCCGGCCCATGATCCGTCGTGGAAAGAATCAATGTATTTTCCGCCAGCCCGGCGCGATCGATTGCTTCGAGCACGGCACCGATATTGGCATCGAGGCGCCGCGCCGATGCGCTGAACCCCGCGACGTCGGCGCGAATGTTCGGTGTGTCCGGAAGGTGCGGCGGATGCGGCATCCAGCGCGGATCATCCGCAACTTCGGCCGGAGGAAACTCACGATGTGTATCGAAGAAGCCAACCGCCAGAAAAAACGGCTTCGGATTCCACTCGCGTTCCGATAGGTAAGCCACCGCCGCCGCCGCAGTTTCGTCGCCATTGCGCGAGAGGACTGCATGCTGATACCCCAGCAATTTGGGATCGCGCGCTTCGTGCTGCACGCCGCATAAGGCCGTGTCGTAACCCGCTTTGGCGAGAACGTGTGAGAGATGCTGGTGATGATCAGTTAACGCGAAACCACGATGAGCCAGCCCTAACATGCCAGCGCTATGGGGCGATTGGCCGGTGAGCAGCGCCGCGCGGCTGGGGGAACATGTGGGCGCGGCGCAAAACGCATTTCTAAACGATATTCCCTGCTCCGCCAGGCGCTGCAGGTTCGGCGTGCGAAATGGCGTGCCGAAAGGCTGAATCCATCTCCCGGTATCGTGGGAATGAATGTAGACAATGTTTAATGGCGTTCGCACCATCTGAAAATTGTTACCCGCGAGCGGCGCTTTGTCATTTATCGCGCCACCACACCTTTTACGCACGCTGTTCAGTCACTTGGCGATCAAGCCGATAAATATTGTCGCGACGGTGTGTGGAAAGGATTTGTGGTGCGACGCATGGCCGACACGGCGAAAGTCGAATTATCGGTGATTCTCGTAACGCCCGACGCGTATTCGACAATTCAACGCACCGTGCGCGCACTGGCGGGGCAGACGATTTGCGAGCGCATGGAGCTTGTAATCGTCGGGGATTCGAAATCCGTAATTGGCGAGATTGTCTCCAGCGATGTCGCGAGATTCGGGCGTGTGCTGGTCGTTGAAGTCGGCGCAGCGCCAAGCAAGGGAACCGGCAATGCCGCCGGTGTGCGGGCTGCCACGGCCGCGATTGTCGTAATGGCGGAGGATCATTGTTTCCCCGAGCCCACATGGGCCGCCGAACTAGTCGAAGCTCACAAGAACGATTGGTCCGCCGTCGCGCCGGTGATAGTCAACGCCAATCCGTCGTCGGCCATAAGCTGGGCGGATCTTCTGCTCGGTTATGGCCTATGGACGGAGCCTGCGACGGCGTGTGAGATGGATTTCCTGCCTGGGCACAACACAAGTTATAAGCGGGATGCGATACTCGCTTATGGCGAGCGGCTCAGCACCATGCTGAACGCCGAGACAGTCATGCATTGGGATATGCGGGCCAAGGGCCATCGGCTCTATTTTCATCCGCCGGCGCGAGCGGCTCACGTCAACTATTCGAAATTTGGTGCCTGGACGGCGACACAGTATCTGAATGGCCGGATCTTCGCCGCCGGTCGGGCGCGAACCTGGTCGGCGGACAAGCGCGCCGCATTTGCGCTTCTCGCCTGGTTGGTCCCGGCCGTGCGGTTCATTCGCCTGCGGAAGCAGATAATTCGCCGCGGCCGACCCGTATCGCTGCTCCGCGTCATACCGGCCGTCATGTACGGGCTGGCGGTCGATGGCCTGGGGCAGTTCGTCGGTTGTGTGTTCGGCTGCGGCGATGCTGTCAGGCGCTTCGACCAATATGAATTTCATCGCTACCGCCATGTCCGGGCGGCGGATGTGACATCGTTCGCGCCGTTGGCGGCAACCGGGATTTGAGGACACCGCGCCGATCGGCAAAAAGATTTCAGACCGGCCAGTGAACATCGGAATGGTTGGCTGCGGCCGGATTGCCCAGTCGATCCATCTACGAATATTGCCCACGCTCGCCGCGCGCGCCGGCGAATCATCGTACACGGGCCGCGCGATTTGCTCTGTGAAAGAATGTTCTACGCAATAGCGCCGTTAAGCCGCTCGACTTCATCATCCGATCGAACCGGGCGGGCATTCCAGCGTTCCCAGAAAAATCCGATTGCGTTGGCGACCTGCGCGACAAACATCAGTGCGCAACATGCTGACTTGCGCGAGCCCGTGGTGCGATCGAGCGGATACCGGAGTAGATTGATGTAAAAGCTTGAAGGCTCAATACGAATCTGGCTTGCGCCGCGTTTGGCGCGAACGTCACGGAAAAAGTGTGCGCCGCGACCATAGTTAAAATGCTGCCGCCAGTAGCTCGTGAAACGCATTGGATGTGCGTGCATGACCACGGCCTTTGGCGCGTACTCCATGCGGCGGCCCAGGAATATCCAGCGATCGCAAAATTCGCGATCCTCCGCCGCTGCCCGCGGCAGGCGCGGATCGAAACCTCCAACCTCGCGAAAGGCCGCTTTTGGAACCGCAAAATTGTTCGATGTAAAAAACGTGGCGCCAGTTGGCCCGGAATTGAAGTAGTCGTAGACATAGCCCACGAGCAACTGACTTGATTCCGAATAGCAGTTCCGTTCGAGTCGATTGATAACCTGCCCGCCAATTGCATGCTGCGGTTGTTCCGCAGCAGCGCGAGCCAACGCGGTCAACCAGCACGGGTCAGGGGCGCAATCATCATCTGTAAATGCCAGCAGTGCGCCCTTGGCGAGCTGAGCGCCGCGATTGCGGGCAATGGCCGGCCCGCCGTGTTGTTGACGGATCAACCGCAGGCACAACCGATCGAAATATGGGGCGATGGCGGCGTCGTATACCTGCGGACTTCCGTCGTCGACGATCAGAACCTCGAACGCATCGCGCGGATAAACTTGCCGAACCAGCGCATCGAGGCAGCGGCCAATCTGCTCCGGCCGGCCATGTGTCGGGATGATAACGGAAATCTGCACTGACGAATCAATCATGTTGCCTGCTTCGGTGCGGCCGGCGTCCGGTTGAGTCGCACCATCGACCGGAGCCACTCAATCTCAACGCGGCTGAACTCGCCAAGCAATAGAAGCAACACGCCGGCCGCCAAAGCCAGTATCGGCAGCTTTAGCATCAGCCATCCACGCTCAGCGGGCCAGGCACGGGCGGCAAGATATCCGCCGGCCATGACGGCAATGCAGCGCGCCACCGATCCCAACGGTGCCGCCGCGCCGCGATCGCGCAGGGCGGCCTGTGCAGTCATCAGCCCGCCCACAGTCCCAAGTGCCGCCTGCACGCCGGCCGCGCCTGCTGCACCGAAATGGGGGATTATCAAAAGGTGTCCTACAACTGCGGCAGGGACCAACGGCGCCGTCAAGTGCATCGCCAATGCCGGACGATCCGCCGCCGTCAGGATGGCCGTTGCAATGGAGATCATCGCCATACCCACAGCACTGAAAACGAGCAGCGATAGAATCGGTCCTGAACCGGCAAATGACACACCGAAGCAGAAAACCGCGATCGCCTGTCCCGAGCCCGCCACGATTCCGGCGATCGGCAGCATCAGCAGAATCGAGCGTATCGCGTCACGCGAAAAACCGGCCGCGCCGCGGACGTCATTGGCCGCCAGTTGCTGCGAAACAATCGTCACCACGAGCGGGGACAGCGACATCGCGAAGATCGCGGGAACCAGGGCAAGATTCTGCGCCGCGCCATAGAGGCCCGCCAGTTCTGACGATCGTGTGATCGCCGTCAGCAGTATCAGATCAACCTTATCAAACAGGCGCATTGCAATTGCGAAAACAAACAGTGGCGCGGCATAGCCGAGAAGCTTCCGTATTGGAAAGCTGGAAGCTGAAAGCAGGCGCGGGCGAATCACACATCGAGAGAGCGCCAGTTCAACGATCGATGCGCCGATGCTGCCGAGAATAGCCCCTTCGACCGACCAACCGCATTTTACCAGCGCGACAACGAATACAAGCCGGATGATCCACCGCGCGCCGGAAACGCCGGCCCGCGTGCCGAGCCGGCCGACCCCGATCAGAATATTTCGATGCGCCTGGCATAGTGCAAAAAGCGGTACATCCACCGCGAAAAGGATAAGATATTGCGCCAGCCTGGGTTGCTGTAGCGCGATCGCGATCGGGTAACTGGCGATCACAAGCAGCACCGCCGCCGCCACGCCGGCAACCAGGCTGAGTCGCGCCGCCGCACCGGCGGCCGGTCGCCAGTCGTCGGCTTCGCCGACAAATTTCAACGTCGCACGCGCAAAAATCGAACTGACGCCCCATTCAACCCATGCGACAATCACGGACGCCAGCGCGAACTGGCCGTAGGTCGTTGGCCCGAAGCGTCGAGTCAGATAGGCGACGGTCAGCAGCCCCGTCGGAAACATCAATGACTCGGCAATGAAACAGATCGCCGCGCCGCGGGCGGCATGGCGTTTTGGATGGGCAAGGTTTCGCCCCGAGTGCTGCTGCATGATCTGACAATCCACGGGGCGCTTTGTGACAGGCGACCAAGTAAGGCCGCGTGGAGTATATTCTATCCGATGATGCACTATGCCGCCGGCTCGCTCGTAACTGTCCGACGTCAAGGAAAGGGTTCTGTCGATGACTGAATATCTGATCGGTGAGGCGCAATCCGCAACACCACGAATCTCGGTAGTAGCAGTGACGCCCGATAACTTCTCCTCGCTTCGCCGCACAATCGCCGCCATTGCAATGCAGACAATCGCGCGCGAGATCGAACTGTTTATAGTCGCGCCCGCTGCGGCGATCATCGACCCGACACCGGACGAAATTGCAGCGTTTCATTCAGTTCGACTGCTGCGCCGTTTTGAACATGAAACAGTCAACGCGTCGCGCAGCGCTGCCGTACCGCTGACGCGTGCAAAATTGATCGCATTCGCAGAGGACCACGCCTTCCCAGAACCTGGATGGGCCGCGGCGCTGGTACTCGCTCACGATGACGGCAACGCCGCCATCAGTGGCACCGTAGGCAACGCCAACCCCGGTTCGCTTCTGAGTTGGGCGGATCTGTTTCAGGGATTCGGTCCGTGGGTGCCGCCGCGCATCGCTGGGCCAGCGACAAAGCTTCCCTGGCATCACACGGCCTACGATCGCGAGTTGCTCATTTCGCTGGGCGACGAACTTGGCCCGATGCTTGAGGCCGAGGGGGTATTGTATGCACGCCTGCGCGACCAGGGACGCAAAATGTGGCTCTGCTCTGAAGGCCAACTGCACCTGAATATGTCGCGAGCAAGCTCGATGCTATGGATTCAATACACGGGCGGACGCGGTTATGGCGCGAACCGTGCGAAAGAGGCCGGCTGGTCGTTGCCGATGCGGCTGCTGCGCGCGGCGGCATTTTTCATCGTGCCGTGGGTCCGGATCCCGGCAGTGATCACCGATGTGCGCGGCTGCGGCCGAACAAAACAATTGATCCCCGGCATTTTGCTCTGGACGTTGATGGGATTGCACGCCCATGCCATCGGCGAAGCACTGGGCTATGTGCTCGGCCCGGGCGGAGCACACGATCTCAAATCGGACATGGAAACCCATCGCGAACGATTCATGTCCGCGCGCGATCGCCAGGCGATCGGACTCTGATTGACCGATGCCACAGCAGAACTGTGCCGCCCGCGTACTCTGGGGTGGGGGGCATGAGTTGCAGCCTATCGACCAATGTGCCGGAAAAAACGCGACACTCTCTATTTCCCACGCGACCCTTCGCGAAAAGCTGTCACCGCATCTGCATCGCGCACGAAAATCATGTCGCCCAGGATCGCGGGATGTGCTCGCGTCTTTTCGCAAAGTTGGCGGCTGTCAATGAGCTTCGCTTCTGTCGCACCGGCCTCCAGCAAGGTGCCATTTCCCGCTTCATCCAGCAGAAGAATGCGGTTTCCATCCGTGATGGCGTGGCATTCCCCCTCGATCCGTTCGCGATCGCGAAATTTCCAAATCAGTTTGAGCTTGCTGCCGGGATCGAGCCGTACGACATTGCCAGCCGTGCATAGAACGCTGTCGTTCAAGCGGATGGGAGACACAATCTCACCCTTTGCGTCATTGCTGGTCGCAAGCGGTTCGGTGCGTACGACGCCCGAAGAATCAAATTCAAACAACATGCCGCGGTTGCCCGTGTCGGCGATGAATACCTTGCCGTTGACGATCAACGGCGTCGGTACGATGTAGCCATCGCCGCGATCAACTTCCACTGTCCACAAACGCCGGCCGGTCTTCAATTCCCAGCCGCCAAGTGATCCAGCGTCGAAGCCGACCACCTGCTCGACGCCGCCGAGCGTGCCAACAGTAAAGGATGCGTAGTTTATGCCTTCGCCCTCCCCGCGCCAGAGGATTTTTCCGGTTTGAGGTTCGAGTGCGGCGACACAATTTTTCCCTCCGGCCGGCACGATCAGGCGATCTCCCGCCATGATTGGCGAGCCAGCGTAGCCCCACGTCGGCACTTCGGCATTGAAGGTCCGAGCAAGCGGAAGTTCCCACACTACCTTGCCGGTGTTCGTTGACAGGCACGCCAGCTCGCCAAATGCGCTAAGTACAAATACGCATTCTCCCGCAATAAGCGGCGTCGCGCGCGGTCCTGCGCCAAATTCCATCTCCCGGCCGTTTTTAAAGGTCTGTTTCCAGCGCTCCACGCCAGTCGCGGCGTCGAAACAATGGTAAATGTCACTGGCATCATCGTGATCGGCGACGACGACAATTCCGTTGTCACTTGCCAATCCCGCATCGCATACTCCTGACATTTTCGACGTCCAGACCTTCTTCATCGCCTCCAGTGAATTTGGCAGAGTCGCCACAACGCCATCGTGGGTTGGGCCGCCAAAGCCCGGCCAGATTGCCACCGGCGCGGTCGCCGGCTGCAAAGGCGCCGTCGCGGGATCGGCGAACGACAAGCCTGCGACTGCGCTCAGGAATACTGCCGCCGAACACATGCGGATCAATGATGCGATCATGGCGTTTTGTTTCCCACGCATATCAATTCATCGTTCGAACGGATGTAAATGCGTGCCGAAGCAATTGTGAAAGCGAAACCACCTGATATTCCTGCCGGCTTCCAAATCCCAGGTTGTCGGCGGATGAGCGTCGGGAAAAACGCTGAACCCGTTGCCTCGGTAACCGGAAAACTCGGATTTTACAGGTAGGGTTGTTCCCAGCGATCTCGCCGTGAATGCGGGCACCGAGATCGCGAAAATGATGGCCCAAATCGAAAAACACCAATGCTGGCTCCTGGCCCCGCGGGCGCAGTTTCGATGATGCGGCGTCTCCAGTGACTCCATATTTGAGCCTCCTGCCCAGGACTCGTCAGTTCAACTGTACTATAGCTCGAAGCCAGCTACGGCGTTGATGAGTGAACCCATTTCTTCGGGCGCCCACCATTGCGGTTGTGAGGATCGCGGCGAACGCGATAATCCCGCCGATTGCATGAGCACCGGCCGACTTGAAGCATTCAGCGATGGCGTACTCGCCATCATCATCACCATCATGGTGCTTGAAATGAAAGCACCCCACCAGCCTGATCTTGCCGGGCTGCGGCCGCTCTGGCCGGTGTTTTTGAGTTATGTTTTGAGTTTCCTGTATCTCGGCATCTACTGGAACAATCATCATCACCTTCTGCACGCGGCCCGCCGCGTATCCGGCGGCGTACTCTGGGCCAATTTGCATTTGCTATTCTGGCTGTCACTCGTGCCATTTGTCACTGGGTGGATGGGATCAAACCACTTCGCATCGCTGCCGACGGCGTTATATGGTGTGACACTTCTCATGGCGGCGATCGCCTATTACATCCTGCAAAAGATGATCGTTCGCGCTGATGGGCCCGAATCAACGCTGGCCAAAGCAATAGGGACTGACCGGAAGGGAAAAATTTCCCCGCTGATCTATGTCATGGCAATTCCAGTGGCGTTGTTTTATCCGGCTGTGGCATGCGCGCTTTACACCATCGTCGCATTGATCTGGCTGATACCCGACCCGAGAATCGCCGCGCGGCTTGAGCGGGAAGTGAAATCGTCCGATACCTCAATCGAGCGTTTGTGATCTGTCTGATAGTTCAAAATGCCATGCGAATAGTCGCCTACAACATTCTGGAAGGTGGCGTCGGCCGGGCCGATCCGCTGGCGGAGGTTGTCCTTTCGCTGCGACCCGATGTGGTGTGCCTGGTCGAGGCGCGTGACGAAGAGACCTTGGCGCGAATCGTGCGGCGAATGTCTGCCCGAAAAGAGGCCGCCGATGTGGTCCATGCGATGGCAGGCCAACATGGCGCCGCCATTATTTCTCGCTGGCCGATCATCGAGTCCATCAACCATGGGCCCTTACATCCCGAACTGACCAAGAGCCTCGTCGAAGTAACAGTGCGAGATCCCCAGTCCGGGCGCAACTGGGTCATTGGGGCGGTGCATCTGCACGCCCATGCGCTTGAATCGGATGAACAGATTCGCGAGAGAGAGTTGACGACCCTCCTGCGGCTGTTCGATCGCCACCGCGCCGCCGGCCGCCCGCATTTGTTATGTGGCGATTTCAATGCCAATTCGCCTAATCAGCGGATCGAGATTTCCAAGGCGAAGCTCGCCACGCGCGACGAGGCACGGCAAAACGGCGGCACGATTCCGCGCCGCGTCGTCTCGCAGCTCGCCGAGGCGGGCTATATTGACACATTCGCGGCAAAAGACGCCGTACGGGCATCGAGCATTGGCAGTTTTTCGACGCAATATCCAGAGCAGCGCGTGGATTACATTTTTTCCTGGGGCATGCAGGCCCCAGAGCTGATCGATGCCGGTATCGAACGCGATCGCTTGGCAACCTACGCATCAGACCATTACCCCGTTTACGCTGAGTTTGCCTGAACAATTGAGCGGGGGCGTCTTCGGGATTATCATGCATATATGTCAGTTGATGTGGTGATAGTCGGCGCGACCGGCGCGGTGGGCCAGGAGTTTTTGAACGTCCTGGCGGAGCGGGATTTCCCGCTGAAGAGCCTGCGCCTGCTCGCCAGCGCGCGCAGTCGCGGCAAAACCGTCGATTTCAAGGGGCGAACCTATACTATTGAAGAACTTACAGCCGACAGCTTTAAGGGCGTGCAGATCGCCTTTTTCTCCGCGGGCGGGTCGATCAGCCGGGAATTTGCGCCTGCCGCCGTGAAGGCGGGGGCTGTGGTCGTGGACAACACCAGTGCCTTTCGCATGAAGGAAGGCATCCCCCTCGTCGTGCCGGAAGTGAACCCCGATCAGATTCACCGGCACAACGGCCTGATCGCCAATCCAAACTGCTCGACGATCATCATGAATGTGCCTGTCTGGCCTTTGCACAAGGTCAATCGGGTGAAGCGCATCATTGTCAGCACTTACCAATCCGTCAGCGGCGCCGGGGCATGGGGCCTGTATGAGCTTGACGACCAGATGAAAGCCTACGCCAGCGGTAAGCCGATCGCCCGCCAGAAATTCCCGCACCAGATAGTCAACAACCTCTTCAGCCATAACACCGCGATCAGCGACAACGGCTACAACGAAGAGGAGAACAAGCTGGTCAACGAAACCCGCAAGATCTTCGGCGATCCCCGGATCATGATCGCCGCCACCTGTATCCGCGTTCCCATTCCGCGGGCGCACAGCGAATCGATCAATCTCGAATTCGAGCGGCCAATCAAGCCGCAAGACGTGCGGGACATCCTCGCAAAAGCCCCTGGCGTGCGCCTTGTTGACGACACCGAAAACAATCATTTTCCAATGCCGCTGGAAGCCAGCGGCCAGGATGATGTGCTCGTCGGCCGAATTCGTCAGGACATCAGCCGCGACGATGGCCGGGGAATCGAATTATTCGTCTCCGGCGACCAGGTGCGCAAAGGCGCCGCAACCAATGCCGTACAGATCGCGGAAAAATTGGTCTAAGGACGCAGTACGCGGTCGGTCGTATGTAGAGATCAAATTCGGATGGAAGGGACTGTCAGCAGTCCGGCAGTTGCAGCATGTATGCAGCGCGCACAAATCCACGACGTTGCCGACATCGTTGGCCTCGACTTTTCTGTAAAATGGCAACCTGCAACTTCCCCGATTTCCCTTGGCAACTGCTCACCCCACCCATCGCTTCAAGCTGACCGTCGCCTATCGCGGCACAGCATACCATGGCTGGCAGCAGCAGGGGGTTTACGACAACTATACCGGCTCACCGCCGGTGGCCGGGCGCGGGATTCCGACGATTCAGGAGACACTGTCGCTCGCAATGCGCGAGGTGCTGGGGCACGCGGTCGAGCTCCGCGGATCGTCCCGTACGGATTCCGGGGTGCATGCCAAGGGTCAGGTTGCGCATTTCGACACGCCGCGAACGGAAATTCCGACCCACGGCATGATGCGGGCCATCAACGCTCGGCTGCCGGGCGACATACTCGTTCGCCAAATTCGGCGGGTCGGCCCGGCCTTCAATGCAATCAGCGACACACTAACCAAACGCTATCAATACAGCATCTGGAACGCCCCTGAGCGCCCCGTCTTCTTCGCCGATCTGGCGTTTCATCGATGGCAGTCGCTGGATGTTGATGCGATGACGCGCGCCGCCGGGATGCTAGCAGGCACGCATGATTTTGCATCGTTCGCCAAGCCGGGACATGGCCGGCAATCCACTGTGCGAACAATTCACGAGTGTTCGCTCTGCCAACGCGGCCAGCGCATCGTGCTCGGAGTCGAGGGAAGCGGATTCCTGTGGAACATGGTGCGCATCATCGCCGGCACGCTCGTCGAAATTGGGCTCGGCCGATACAAGTCAGACGACGTTCCCGGCATGCTTGCCGCGAAGGATCGCCAGGCTGCCGGCGCAACTGCGCCGGCGAACGGATTGTACCTTCACTGGATACGCTATCGCCCGGGCGCGGAGTCCGAGGAACGCGTGGTTGAAGAAACGAACTCTGACAACGTCGCACAC
>JBBQCK010000013.1:0-13783 GCA_038318605.1 Tepidisphaerales bacterium
GCGATGCCCCGGCTCCCGCGCCAGCGCCTTGAGCTCAATGGTGCGCTCGGCGACTTCGGGCACTTCGCGCTCGAATAGCTTTTTCACCATCTCCTGGTGGCTGCGCGTGAGGATGATCTTGATGGCGCTGGGTGTATCACGCACTTCCAGGACCAGCGCCTGAATGCGCTCCCCAGGATCGTGCGACTCGCCGGGAATCTGCTCCGAACGTGGCATGATGCCCTCGGCACGCCCAAGCGTGACCAGCATCGTAGGGCCCTCAAAGCGGGCGACGGTGCCGGTGATGATCGTGCCGACCCGATCCTTGAATTCATCATAAATGCTGCCGCGCTCATCCTGGCGGATAAGTTGAATCATCACCTGCTTGGCGGTCTGGGCAGCGATGCGGCCCAGCACGCTCAGCGGCATCATCTCGCCATTTCGACTGGCACTGATGTCGCCGGTCGCGCGATCGACCGCCACCTGAAATTCCGCCGTGTCTTCTGTGTTGTATTGTTTGCGCAGCGCAGATGCGATCGCCTGTTCGATATCGCCGTAAATCTGCTCACGCTCAATGTTCTTGTCGCGCGCAATGCCGTCAACAATTCTGATCAGGTCCTGATTGGCCATGGTTCCTCGTTCTGACTATTCAATTGTCGCTCGGCCCGCTGGTGCATGACGGCCGGATAAATGGCCACCGATGCGAAGCCCTCGGGCAAAAACAGGGCACAAACAAAAAGGCCACCGAAATCGGCGGCCCACTTTCCCGCGCCGTCGCAATCGCTTGCGAACCGGCTGCACCGGCGTGAATGGACACGCTCAGTCAGCCCATCGGACCTCCAGCCCGGCCGTCGTTGACGCATCGAAAATGCGCATCCGCCGACCGGCCGAGATTTCGCACCGGATCGAACCGCCCGCGAAGATGGCGCCATGCAGGGTGTTATGCCATCGCATGGGTAGCCTCTGCATGCAGGCTCAGGTTCAACCCGGTTGGCCCGGGCTCGAAAAAGTGGATTTTTCGCAAATCCACATACAGGGTGGCCGACACATTCACCTGCAGACCGCTCTGGGCTTCCACCCGTCCAACTACATGTTCGTGATGAGTGGTGTTCATATACACATCCATGTCGTTGCCGAGCGGCTCAATCACATTCAGGCTCAACTTCAGTGGCGCCGAATCGGCACCCGTGTCGCCACCACTTTCCAAAGGCTTCAGGTGCAGGTGTTCCGGGCGTATACCCAGTACGACATGCTTGCCTGCCCATCCCGAAAGCGCTTCGCGCAGTCGGGCAGGGACGTTAAGCCTAAACCCATCGCCCGGCATCGTCAAATTGCCGACCTTCACTTCCGGCTCATCCGAAGCCCCGTCGGCAGGTGCTTTTTTGGCGTCCGTGGCCGTGCCACCCGTCACAATACGGGCGTTTTCAAGCTTCCCCTCCTCGAAATAGACCCCACCCCCTTCGCTTTTAAGCATTCCATCGAAAAAGTTCATCGGCGGCATACCGATGAAACCGGCCACAAAGCGATTCGTCGGGGAATTGTACGTCACCAGAGGCGTGTCCGACTGCTGAATCAGGCCATCCTTCATGACGACGATGCGGTCTCCCAGCGTCATCGCCTCTTCCTGATCGTGCGTTACATAAATCGTCGTCGTCTTCAGCCGCATGTGGAGCTTTTTAAGCTCCGCGCGGGTGGTGACGCGCAGCTTGGCGTCGAGATTCGACAGTGGTTCATCAAACAAAAACGCCGCCGGCTCGCGCACGATCGCCCGACCGACCGCGACGCGCTGGCGCTGGCCGCCCGAGAGCGCCTTGGGCTTGCGTTCGAGCAGATGTTCGAGGTCGAGAATGCGCGCTGCATCCATCACCCGCTTATGGATTTCCGCCTTGGGCATCTTTCGCAGCTTCAGCCCGAACGCCATGTTCTTGTAGACCGACATGTGCGGGTAAAGCGCATAGTTCTGAAACACCATCGCGATGTCACGGCTCTTGGGCGGTACATTGTTGACCACCCGATCACCAATGCGAATCAAGCCATCGCTGATCTCTTCGAGACCCGCGACCATGCGCAGCGTCGTCGATTTCCCGCAGCCGGAGGGCCCTACGAGTACGATGAATTCGCGGTCGTTGATCGACAGATCGATCGCATCGACCGCCTTCACGCCGCCGGGATAAACCTTCGACACTTTTTCAAGTTGAACGCGTGCCATGGGTGGTAGGTGTAGCCAAAGACCAACGTCAGAATGATGCTCCGAAGCCGCCGAATTGAATATACAGCGTCGAGGCGTGCGTTGAAAGTTCGGCCGAACGCATCATCATAAGGTGGAGCAGAAAAAGGTCATAGGTCGTAAGGGCTCTAAGGCAGTGTCAGCTCAACGAATTCGCACGGCGCCAGATTGGCAAGACGGGCGAGAATCCGGCCACATGAGGCCCGCAGCGAAAAATGTCTGCACGGACACTCGCGTACCTGCAAAGCACGGTGCGCCATGCATGACCTTTGAATTGCTCGTTATCGTCGGCCCGATAAACGCTCCTCACATCCAATTCAGACGAGATTCCCGATTGGAAATTGTACCGTCGCACACCGGTATCGTCGCGATACATTGGAGCGAAATTAAGCAAGTCGCTGGATTCCGGCGACTCGCACCAAGGATAATCATACCCGAATCGTCAGCACCGGTACCTTTGTCTTGTGGCGAAGCTCGGATGCGGTCGAGCCGTGAATCAGATCGCCGAACAGCTTGTGGCCGTGGCTTCCGGTGACAATGAGGTCCAGCGAGAGTTCCGCGGCAATCCGTGCGATTTCATGTTCAGGCTCACCGGCGCCGATCTGTGTTGAGCATTGCACGCCGGCTTTACGCACTGCCTCGGCGACCCGGTTGAGATAATCCGCATCGGCCCGTGCTTCGTCATCGTCCACGGCGCTACCGATGAATCGCGCGGCCGCGCTCTCGACGATGTGAATCAGCACCACCTCCGCCTCGCTGGCGCGCACCAGCGGCAGCATCCCTTCCAAAATGGCCTTGTCATTCTCAGTCGCCTCAAGCGCAATGCCGATTTTTCGGAACTGTCCGGCCAGCGTGCCCAACGCGCCCGTCAGATCAGGCGCGGGAACCGTCCGCGCCGATTTTTCACGCAATCGACGCAGCCAGGGTTCCAGAATGAGCCAGACCAGAAACGGAACGATCAGGATCGCCGTCGGCGTCAACAGGTATTTCACCGCCGCGTTCGCTCCCCGGAATCCCTTCATTATCTCTTCCAACACGAGCTTCAAGTTCAGCACGATGATGATCGCCGCCGCAACCCACCCGAGCACCACCACCCATACCGGCGAGGCAAATTTGCCCATTTTCTTCCGGCTGCTGGTGAAATGGATCAATGGCACGATCGCAAACGAAAGCTGCAATGACAGCACAACCTGCGAAAGCACCAGCAGATTATCCACCTCCCTTTCCCCCTTCCAGGCGATAACCAGGGCGGCCGGCACGATCGCGATGCTGCGGGTCAAAAGTCGCCGCAACCATGGACGCAGGCGTACATGGATGAAGCCCTCCATCACAATCTGCCCGGCCAGCGTGCCCGTGATGGTGGAAGATTGCCCTGCCGCCAGCAGCGCCACCGCGAAAGCGATCGGCGCCAGCGACGATCCCAGAACTGGCTTGAGCAGCTTATGCGCATCCTCGAGCGCCGCGACGCCCTGATTGCCCGTCTGATGAAACGCGGCGGCCGCAAGTATCAGAATCGCGGCATTCACGAAAAATGCAGCATTCAGTGCCACGACCGAATCGATGAGATTGTATCGCGTCGCCTGTTTCAGCCCTGCCTCCGAACGATCCACCGCCCGCGACTGCACCAGCGCGGAATGCAGATAGAGATTGTGCGGCATCACGGTCGCGCCGATGATTCCGATCGAGATCACCAGCTTCTGGCTGGTCAGCGTGCAGGGCACGAAACCCGCCATGATTCCATCCATGGCGGGCTTGCTCAAAAACATCTCAAGCGCAAAGCAACCGCCAATTGTCGCCACAAGCACGAGGATGATCGCCTCGATTTTGCGAATGCCGTACGATTGCAGCAGCAGGAAAAGCATCACATCAAACGCCGTGATTCCCACACCCCAGATGATCGGCACGCCGAACAGTAGTTTGAGCGCGATGGCCGATCCGACGACTTCCGCCAGATCGCATGCAGCAATGGCGATTTCGCAGAGAATCCAGAGCGCCCATACCGCGGGGCGCGGATAGTGATCGCGGCACGCCTGCGCCAGATCGCGGCCGGTCACGAGCCCCAGTCGCGCCGAGAGGGTTTGCAAAAGTATCGCCATCAGATTTGACAGCAGAACCACCCAGATTAACTGGTATCCAAACTGCGCCCCGCCCTGAAGGTCGGTTGCCCAGTTGCCCGGATCCATGTAGCCGACCGCGACCATGAACGCCGGCCCGCTGAAGCCAAGCAGGCGCCGCCAGAACCCCCCCTGCGTGGGAATCGGAACGGAGCGATGAACCTCTGGAAGGGAATTATTGATGGACTGACTCATGTGTACTGCTCAACCCTGAACCGCAGGCGCCAGACGACCTTAAAATCCGTTGCACATCTGCCGGCGCTCCCACTGCTCATTGCCTTCGCGAAAAAGTCGCCTTCAAAGCACGTCTACCCCACCTCCCGGTGCTCCGGGTGAGGGCCGGGGGCTGACATTTATACCGGCAGGCATTTCCGCGCCGACACCGCAAAAACCTCTTCATCCCGATTCCCCAACTTCGTATTTTGATTGCTCAAAATCAGAATATTGAATACTATAGGTTCCGTCAACTGATCGCTCAATATGGCAACGCCTACAGTCGAAAATTACGTCAAGCAGATCTACCTCGCCGCTCCGGATCACGTCGGCGGCCTGCTGCCATTGGGCGAACTCGCCGAGGCGGTCGGGGTCGTGCCCGGCACCGCCACGACCATGGTCAAAAGCCTGGCCGACGCAGGCCTTGCGCATTACCAGGCCCGACGCGGCGTGCAACTGACCGACGCCGGCCGGCGGCTGGCCCTGCATGTGTTGCGCCGCCATCGATTGATCGAGTCATTCCTGGTCGGTGCGCTCGGTTTTGACTGGTCGGAAGTGCATGACGAAGCCGAGGAACTCGAGCACGTCGTCTCCGACAAATTGCTCGAGCGGATCGACGCATTTTTAAATCGCCCTGTCGTCGATCCGCACGGAGATCCCATTCCCACGCCGGCGGGCACAATCGCCCAAACGCCGCCTTCAAACCTTGCCAACTGTCCCCTGGGCGAGTCAATGCACGTCGCCCGCGTAGTCGATCAATCGGGGGATTTTCTGCGATTTCTCGATCGCAACGGCCTGATCGTCGGCACGGATCTGAAGGTAATCAACCGGGAATCTGCGGCCGATGCCGTACAAATCCGCGTTGGCAGAAACAAACGGATTACGCTCGGTGCCGCATCCGCAGCAAAAGTCCTCGTCGCCCCAAATACCACCTCCACACCCATCGCTCAGCCCCGGCATGCGCGCCGCCCACATAAGCGGCCGAAAGCCTGAAAAACGCCCGAGCAAAATACCCCTCATCGGCCCGGCCGACTGGCAGCATGGGTCGTCGTCGCGACGCGCGAATAAAAATCCTCCCACGCTTCATCCGCCGACGTCAGCCGAGGCGACCGCCGACGCACTACCGCAATGCGCTTCGTGATATCCGCGGTTCCCGGCGCCAAAATGATGGCCCGGCCGGGTCGTTCCGAATGCGACCTGAACTAAGGGATGGAAGACAATTCGCCCACTTCTCAAAACGTCGCCTGAAATGCATCTGGTGTGTGGCGGATGATGGGTTCGCGGCCGCCGGGGGGGAATAGTACGGCCACTACATCAAATCTCGCCGGCGGCTCTACGCCAAAGCGGCTGAGGTACGACCTTGCCGCTTTGGTCATTTGATGTTGCTTCGTGCCGTCCACCTGGTCTTCGGGGGCCGGGTCGTCGTAGGCGCGGCTTTTGACTTCGATGAAAACCAACGTCTGACCGAGGCGGGCGATAATATCAATTTCACCCGGGCCGACGCGATAATTGCGCTGCAGGATCTTCATTCCCTGCTGGCGCAGATAGGTGGCTGCGAGATTTTCGCCGCGATCGCCCATCGCCTTCGTGCCGGCGCGAGGCGAATCACCCGCGGAGGAAAACGCTCGCTTCAGCGAATCGATCCAACCCATGATGTTCCAGAATCCGCCGCCGGCAAAACCGGCGGCGAGGCTCATCTGGCGGCCAGCGCCTCTTCACCGACCGGGGCGGTGTCAGCCTCGATGGACGGGGCGACCGCCTTTTTCGCATCGCGCCGCTTTTCGACCAGCCGCACGGCCTTGCCGACACGATCGCGCAAGTAGTAGAGCTTCGCGCGGCGGGTTTCACCGCTGCGTTTGACGGTTACACCTGACAGAAACGGGCTGTGAAGCGGGAAAATCCGCTCGACGCCCTCATTGTTCACGATCCGGCGAACGGTGAACATCTCGTTGATCCCCCGCCCCTTTCTCGCGATCACCGTGCCGGAAAAGACCTGGATCCGCTCCTTTTCGCCTTCGACGATGCGCGTCGCCACGTCCACCGTGTCGCCCACCGCAAATTGCGGAACTTGCTGCTTCAGATACGACTGTTCAATCTCTTCGACAATTCGGTTTGCCATGGCTCGCTCCGGTCTATTTGATCAAATACTCTCTTGCTCATTGGCGCCAAGCCCGCCGGCCTGGCGCTCTGCATAGCGCTTCCACAAATCAGGCCGGCGCTCACAGGTGCGCCTGCGACTCTGTTCAAGCCGCCAGTTGGCTATTGCCGCGTGGTTTCCGCTGAGCAGCACATCCGGCACATTTTGGCCGGCAAACTCCCGCGGCCGGGTGTACTGCGGATATTCCAGCAGTCCATCCGCGAAAGACTCATCTGCAGCGCTGGATTCATGCCCAAGCGATCCGGGCAGAACTCTTACCACCGCATCAATCACCACCATCGCCGCCAGCTCGCCGCCGCTGAGAACATAGTCCCCAATGCTTATTTCCATCGGCGACAATGTTTCAAGAATCCGCTCGTCAAAACCTTCGTAATGGCCGGCAATCAGCAGCAAACGCTCCTTTTTTGCCAGTTCCTGCACCAGGCTCTGATCCAGTACGCGTCCCTGCGGGCTCAAAATGATGCGGGTCGCGTCGCGCGGGTCCAATTTTTCGGCATGCGCCACCGCTTCGCACACGATCGGCGCCATCATCACCATTCCCGGGCCGCCCCCGAAGGGGCGATCATCGACGCTGCGGTGCGCGTCGATCGCAAAATCTCGAAGATTTGTCAGATGATAGCTGACAACTCCTTTTTCTGCCGCCCGCTTCGGAATGCTCGTGCCGAGTATGGGCTCGAACATCTCCGGAAAGAGGGTCAGGATATCGATCCGCAAAGGCATGCGGGCCACAAGATGAAACGAGACCCGTCGATTCAACGGGCCTCGCGTTCAGTTGTCCAATCGCCTGAAGGCCGATGCTTTCGGGCACCCGACGTCAGGCACACTGCGTCAGGCCGGCGCTGCTTCTGCTTTGGCTTCCGCCGCCGCGGGTTTAGGCTTGACAAGCTTGCGCGGGCGCAGTTGCTTGTGATCGACGCCAGCCTTCTTCAGCAGCGAAGACACCGTTTCCGATGGAATCGCGCCGACATTAAGCCAGTAAGTGCATCGATCCAGCTTGGCAACAAACTGCTTGGCTTTGTCCTTGTTTACCGGGTCGTAATGGCCCAGTTGCTCAATAACACGCCCATCGCGCGGCGAACGCGAATCGATCGCGTTCAGCCGGTAAAACGGCAGGTTACGTCGCCCCATTCGTTTCAGTCTCAACTTTACCGACATTCCTTGGCTCTCCAACAAGCTAGCGACAATTTTTCAGAATCGACCAGTATACCCCCTTGCCCGATCTTTACAACCCCCGCCGTTGCCAGTTTCTGCGCTGAAAATACCGCCTCAAATCGGGAGAACCGATCCCCAGGGCATCCGCACCATTGATGGTCCGCTTAGCGACATGCCAGTGGCGGCATGCCGCTATGCCGTCGTCAACCCTTCCCGGATGGCATATTTGGTCAGTTCCGCCACATTGTCGATCTTCAGCTTCTCCATGATGTTACGGCGATGGGTTTCGATTGTTTTAGTGCTCACATCCAGTTTTAGAGCGGCCTCCTTGGTCGAACGACCCTCGGAGATCAGTTGCAGAATCTCTCGTTCTCGCGGCGAAAGTGTATTGAAGACATTTCGCTCGCGCGGCCCATCGCCGCGAAGATAATCCCTTACATAGGTACCCATCACGCTCGGGCTCAGAAAAATCCGCCCTTCGACAACCGCGCGGATCGCCGTCGCAAGCTCTTCAAAGGCTGAGTCCTTCCGCACAAAACCAAGCGCGCCCGCACGCAGCATGGCGACAGTGGCTTTTTCATCGGAAGCGGCCGTCAGGCCAACAACCTTTACATTCGATCGCGCGGCAAGCGTCTGGCGGGCGGCCTCAATGCCGTTGAGCTCGGGCATGTGGACATCCATGACAATGACATCTGGCAGCAGCTCGGCCGCCAGCCGGACGCCGGTTCGGCCGTCCGCGGCTTCGCCAATCACCTCCATGCCCGCTTCCTTCTGCAACAACGCGCATAGCCCGGCCCGCACCATCTCGTGATCGTCAACCACCAGGATGCGAATGCTCATTCATCACCGCCCAATGTAAACCGCACCGACTCGATGCAAACTGAACTGATTTTTTCGATTTCAAGCGAACCAGCAGAGCGCGCAACTCGTTTTGAATGTTTACAGCGCCCGGCAGACTGAACTGCGGAATTTCGGAACATTGGCCCTCGCAACTTTCCGATGCTCAGCCAGCGCTAAATGGTATCAGAATTGATAGCCGTCGCGAAGAGAGGATGGCGACATGGACGTCAAGCAGGAATACATGGAACCAGTTCGCCGCGTGATGTCGCTGATTGGCGACGGGCCGCCGGTGCATCTAGTTGCCCTTCAGGATGGCAGACTTGGCATCGTGCTGGGCCAAATGCTGCATGGGACCTGGGATGCGGCAGACGAAGAAGCGTGCATTGCGGAATTCACGCGACTGGGAAACTGCCAAAGCGATCCGTGCACCGTGCTGGTGATGAATAGAATGCATCCCCACACCGCAAGCATGAATTGATCGGCCGACACACCCGTCGTCAAATCTCTGACAGCGCTCACCTGCAATCGCCTCCAGCCAAGAAGTCATTCGCGCGACGACTGACGCCTTTTCCACGCTTGCAACAGCCCGCGCGCCCCCTATCTTCGTCTACGCATGCCACACATTCGTCCTTTCGCGGCCATTCGTTATGCGAGCAAGCCCGGCGTCGATCTGTCACGGCTCATTGCGCCGCCCTATGACGTGCTCGACGAAGTTTCCAAAACTGAGCTGCAGGCGCGCGATCCACACAATATTGTCTCCGTCGATCTGCCCCATCTGCCGCCCAAAACCGTCGGGCCGGATGCAATCTATGCGCGGGCCGCCGTTACCTTGGAAGCGTGGCTCCATGCGGGCGTACTCAAGCGCGATCGCCGGCCGGCGCTTTATCCCTATACCCAAACTTACGATCACCACGGAATCACACACCATCGCCGCGGGTACTTTGGGCTCGTGCGCCTCAGCCCCTTCGGACAGGGGCAGGTCATTCCACACGAGAAGACCTACGCATCCGCCATCGAAGACCGCCTGAAGCTCATGCGAAACACGCGCGTGCAGCTCTCGCCGATTTTTGGGTTGTTTTCCGATCCGAAAAACGAAGTGACCAACCTTCTATATCACAACCTGGCGCGGCCAGAAATGTCGGCGGAGCTGGATGGCGTGCGAAATGATCTATGGTCCGTCATCGACGCCGAAGCGGAAAACAAGGTCATCGACCTGATGGGAACCCGACCGATCTACATTGCCGACGGGCATCACCGCTATACCACCGCCCTGGCCTATCAGGCCGAGCTGGAAAAAGCGCACGGCGGCCCGCTTCCGCCGACCCACCCGGCCAACTATTGCCTGTTCAACCTTGTCTCGCTGCAGGATCCGGGCCTGGTCGTCCTGCCCACGCATCGACTCCTCGGCGGCATTGCGGGGTTTGAAATCGAGGGACTGAAGCTGGCGCTTGCCCCGCACTTCACCGTCGAAGAAAGCACCATGCACGCCAGTGAGATGGCGTCGTTTGGACAGGACTGGCTCAAGACGCAGCCGCCGCACACATTCGGACTCTTCGACGGTGCAACCCACATGCTGTATGTGTTACGCCTGAAAAATGCCGACCTGCTCGCCGAGTTCGAGCCGGGTGAATCAACTACATGGCATCACCTTGATGTGGCGATTCTACAGCGATTTCTCATCGACGAGATTTTCCAGAAGGCATTTTCCGCCACGGGCGAAATCACCCGCGGCTACACCGCCGACGCATCGACGATTCCGACTCAGGTGGATGGCAAAAAGTATCAACTCGCAGTCCTATTGCAGCCAACGCCACTGACGGCGCTCGAAGAGCTTGGCAAGCAAGGCGGTTTGATGCCGCAGAAGAGCACATACTTTTTCCCGAAGCTCGCGACGGGGTTGGTCATCAATCCGCTGTCGTAGGCGACTGGTCAGTGGTCACTGATCGCGTGGCGGCGAGATCAGCGCCAGTCGCTGCTCGGCCGTTACGGTGTAGCGCAGCAGAACCCGGCGCCCGCCCACTTCGGCGATCACGCCGATCTGACGTGTATCGCCCGACCCCATCAATGCCGGCGCAGAACCCGCCAGCGCTACAAACATATGGAAGATGTAGTTCATCTCCGCAAACAGCGACACCAGGAACAGCGCCATCACCGAAGCGAACAGCGTTCCGAAAAGCGACCAGAGCAGCAACTCATCCGCAACACCAGCGACCCTCTTCTTCGCGCGCCAGAGCTGCACGCCAGCAACGGCAACCAGCCCGTAAAAGCCGCAAAGCCCCATCAGCCCGTAATAAACCAGCATGCCCACCCACTGAATGCACAAATCGTAAACCTGATAAAAATGAGGCGGCACCATTCCCCAACCTTCGATCCAGCGCGGGCCCATGTTGCGCAGTGTGAAATTCACAAGGCGCACGCGGAAGTAGCTGCTGCTGGCATCCATGCCGAGGCTGGCGACCAGCTCCATCGGCGTACGGTTTGATCCCAGCGCGATGACCAGATAACCGATCAGAAAGGCTCCGACGCCGACTTTCCAATGGCGGCGAAATGGAAACAGCGCGACCATGCCCGCGGACATCGCCGCCAGCATCATCGGCCCGGCCGCGATCGCAGAGATGCAGCCCAAAGGCAAAAAGACCCATCCAATCACCCATGGAAACAACCGCCGCTTTTCAAAAAACAAATTGAGGCATGGCGCGGCCCATAGCGCAAAAAACCACCCGAACATGATGCACTGAAGAAACGGCGCATGCGCCCGAAACATGCGCTGGCCCATGAACAGACGCTGGTCATAAGGGATTCTGTTGGTCGGGCCCTTCCAGAGCTGGCCGAACTGCATGATGTCGTAGTAGGGCGTGATGCCCGTCTGCATGAAATAGACCCCCTGAATCGCCAGCGGCACGGACACCCATAGCCACCCCTTGAGAAATGCGTAGAGGCTTTCACGATCGACGATAAGCATCCGCACGCACCAGAACGGCACCATTGCCGAAAGGAAAAATCCCGCGCGATTGACTAGCCCCGTCTGAAACGGCGTCGTCATGAGCTGCGACGCGAGGAGCAATAAAAAGTACGTTGCCCCTGCGGTATCGATAATCGTCCAGCGAAATCGCTGACGAATTTCAACCGTGAAAATGCAGCGCAGCAGCAGCACCACGCCAATGACGCGCTGAGCTGTCAGTCCTGCGCCATCAGGCGGAAGCAGCATGTCGATCGGATAGACACACAGCGCCAGGCACAGCGGAACAATCGCCCACTTGCGCGGAAGCAGCAGACACGCCGACGATCCGGCGATCGCGACCAATATCGTGAGAAATCCGGCAGTGGAGGCGTTCATGGTCGCTCAGTCGCGGGCATCGCGGGATTATCAGCGTCTCGATGACGCGCGGCAACGCGGATCGGCCGGCCATCCATGCCGCGCGGCGAATCGCCCAGATCGTACACCTCGATTGACTCGCCGATGCGCGCCACGCGCGGAAAGCCGGCGAGCCACGAAAAATCCGGGCCAGGTTCGATCGATCCGTCGGGAAGCTGCCGCGCCATCGCAATTCCGGTACGGACGTCGCTGCTAATCGCAAACAGCCCGGCCGGCGGGTGGGTGGCGCTCAATCGCGCCGAAGGGTCGAGCCCAAGCTCGCTAAACAGTGATTCAAGTCGCGCACCCGATACCGCCAGTGTATATGAACGCCCGGCGGCAGGTGGTGAATGCAAATAGTCGGCCAAACGCGCGATGTCCTGTCCCCAGTCGAGATTGGAATCGGCCAGATACTTCGAGCCATTTTGTGGCCCGCCAGCGGCGAAATTAAAATATGCGAGGTAATCCGGATGCGCCGCCGCGGTCTCAATGCCCGCCATCATCGCCAATGCCGCCAGCAGAACGCGCAGGCGTGGCCGCGACAGTTGAACGGCCGCGAAAAGGTAAAGAAACGGAAGAACCGGCAGCACATGGCGAATGCCGATTTGCAACTTGCCGGTCATGCTGAGCAGCAGCAGCAGGAACGCTGGCAGCAACAGCGCCAACGAGCGTAGCGACCTTCGCCTCCAACTTGCCCACACAACCCCCGCCGCCCCGAACGCCAGCAACGCTCCGACCGGCGTCTTAAGGCCGATCGCCTCGGGAAAATACATCAATCCGCCGCGCAGGCCGATGTGTCCATTGAAATAGGTCTTGAATCCAAACTGGCCGAGGGCCGCGATATACAGATTACCAACGACGAGGCTCGGCATCGGAATATCAAGATTCTTCACGGACTCAGGAATTTTCATCCATCCCCGCTCCGTCGAGAACATGCGCTGATCGCTGATCGGCCCGAATTCAAATCGGTAGGTCGCCCATAGGATGACAAATGCGATAACGGCGACGGCCGCCGTCCTGCCCAAGGGAGGTACTTTTCGCTTCGCATTCTGCCAGCGAGATTTGGACCGGCCATCCTCATCGAAACGCACATAGGCCATGGCAGCGCGCAACACGACCAAAACCGCCAGTGCAACGACCACAAACAGGCAGGTGAATTTACACGAGAGCGCAAGTCCCAGCCCCGCGCCGCAGACCAATGTGTGCTTCCATGATGGCGCCGCCACGAATCGCAGGCCATGATACGCTGCCACCAGAAACCCGGCGGCGGCCGCCACATCGGTGCCGGCCAGCGCAGCGTGTGCAAGCAAAGTCGGATCGAACGAAAAAAACACAACCGCCATCGCCCCGCACGCCGGACTGACCAACCATCGCCCAAGGAAGTAAACATAGACTAGCGCAATGATTGGAAATATCAGATTGGCCAGCCGCGCGCGAATTAACACCGACCAATATGGCAGGCGCGAGTGGAATAGCACCGCTTCGCCGGCCGCGTTTGCCTCAATGCGCGAGGCGATGGTGTGCTGGCCGCGCGCCTCCGGCAAATGCACTCCGCTTAAAACCAGCGGGAGTCCGATCACCCACCGTTGCAATGGCGGGTGCTCAACCATGTAGATGCTTCGCCCGGAATCGTAAAATGCCACCGCCGCCCCGATGTGCGCAGGTTCATCCGTGGTGTGGCTGAAGGTGCGAACCGTCAATGCGCAGCGGAGGCCAAGCACCAACGTCGCAAACGCCGCCAGATC
>JBBQCK010000014.1:0-12716 GCA_038318605.1 Tepidisphaerales bacterium
ATACCTCGAACTCGGGCAGGGGTTCTGGAAGGGTCTGAGTCACGACATGCTTCGGCTGGCGACTGGCGGGCGCGCCAGCCTCGGAGGCGTTCGCAGGATCGCCTTTGTCGCGACCAAGGCTGACAAGGTTCACGAAAAGGATCGTCAGAAGCTGCTGCATTTACTCGGTGACATGATTCCCGATGCGGTTAAGACTGCAGAATATCTGACAAATCTTGAGGTCGGCACGTTCGTTTGTGCGGCTGTTAATTCCACCGCTAGCCTGGCTGAATATCCGCTGATGGAAGGCCGTCTCGCGGAGTTTGACGGCGAAGTGAAGCAGTTTGAGCCGGCGGCCGTGCCGGATCACTGGCCGGACAACTGGGAGGCGGGCGAATTTCGATATCCCGCCGTTTTACCTTCGATGCCCGCCAACAAGGATGCGCCGCCAGCTCACGTCGAGCTTGATCGCGTCACAAGCTTCCTGCTCGGCGCTTGATCTTTTTATCCTGTCTCCGCAGCGGATCTTCATTTGTGCTGGTGGCGTCGGGGGCTGGCTGCGTCGTTGCTGCTCCGGCGGCCGCTGGTGCCGTCGTGGGCACCTGAGCAGCGGCGTGAACCGGATACCGCAGGTAGTTGACCAGCAGTCGCCGCGCAACGCTGTCGGCGGGGTCTGGATTGTTAATCAGCGGCAGCATTGTCAGCGTGCTGAGAATAATTTGTCCCTTGCCGACACGTACGACAGCCACGGTCGTTCCCGGCCGCGGCTCGTGGTTGTTGAATGCGCCGGCGGCGGCTTCTTCGCCGGTCAGCCAGAGCGCATAGCGCCCCGGACGAATTACCTGCCGATGCCGCTGAATGACCTGATATTCCCAGTTCATTGCGCAGGCGCGGGGAAGTCCATCGAACAGAGGATGATCGAGCACGAAGAACCCACCGCCGACCCAATTTTGTCCGATGATCATTGGCCCGTCGTATTTGATCAGCCCACGATCCCGAAGCAGTTCCGACCATTGGCCTGACTGGGCCAGCGCTACGATGGAAATGCCCTCATCTCTCGCCCTGTCGAGCAGATGATTCGCTGTCGGCACATCGAAAGGATTGGCACCGGCCACCGCGACAAACGATGGACGCGTGGTGGCTTTCGGGTCGTATTTCGCGGCGGAGTATTCAATGGATCCGAAAAATCTCTGAAGGGTGCCTGATTCATCAATGTACGTTCCGTCAGCGGGAAGCGCCAGCGACTTGTAAACGATATTGAAAATCTCATCTGAGCCGGACGCGATTGCCTTTTCCTGGGCGCGTTCCGGCGACTCGGCGTGGAGTTCGGCGACTACTTTGAAATAGCCATGCTGGTCGGGCATAGCAATTTGCAGATCGCGACGCAGTAGCTGCCCAAATGTATCTCCGCCCAGAATGTCCACCTTGGTTTCATCGCGCAGCAATTCGCTTCCATCCGGCGCGATGATGCGTGTCAGAAGCCGGTGGGGGCCGTGGATGTTCTTTTCGTTGACGATGTAAATGTCGGCAACACTCTGGGCGCCGGGCTCGGTAACTTTCTTGCGCAACTTCACGGCAAGATACAGCGGCGCCGTATAGCGTTCGAGAATCGAAGGATCGCCTTTCAAGTATCGAAACGGATCGACAATGCCGGAGTGGTTGTCGAGCTTCTGGCATTCCCAGCCGTTGATGATGTATCCGTCATTTTTATTGACGATCCGATGCGATTCGATCATCCGCCCCTGATGGTAGTAGGCGACATCGGCCAGCGATCGGCAAAGGCCGTCAACGCCATGCATCGCATCGAGTGCGCCGCGCGTCGTCAGCCAGTCGCGATAAGCATCGCGCCATTGCAAATAGTCATCTCCGTCCCAACCCATCAAGCCGATGCGTTTGTAATCCTGCGCCATCCTCTCAAGAGGCGGCGGCGACGGAAGCGAGCCTTCTTCACCCCAGAAAATGATCTGGTCCTCGGGGCCTTCATTGCCATAGAGAGACTCCGGCGAACTGTATAGGTCATCCACATAAACGCCTGGTGACCCCGCGCGATGTTCATCCGACCAGCCGGTTTCTCGCCGCGTCGGATCGCCGGCATTCATCCATGAGCCCGCGTCGTGTGTCAGCCGGCCATGTTGCAGCATCTGGCCGCTTGTGAGCACAAGCGTGCGTGTCGGATCGAGCTGGAAGGCGTCGCGCATGTCGATGAAATATTCGGGTCGCGTGCGCCGCTCGTAGATGAATATCTCGTTCAGCATGCAATAGATGACCACGGATGGATGATTGCGATCGCGGCGAATCATGCGCAGCAACTTTTCGCGGGCACTTTTGCGGGTGAATGCGTCTCCCTGGTCCCCCTTGTAGCCCCCCGGTTCCTCGTAGATGAGCAGGCCCAGTTCGTCGGCCTTGTCGAGCATGGCGGGGTCGGCCAGCATGCGGTGATAGTTGATCATGTTCAGGCCGAGTTTTTTGGCGTTCTCGACCTGACGCTGCACGATGTCCGGCGTTGGGAACATGCCGTTGACGGGATAGTAGCTCCAGGTGATCGCGCCGATTGCGAAAATGCGCCGGCCGTTCAGCCGCAACATTGGATCGATGGGCTGTGTCGTGGCGGCCGGCGTGTCCGCAGAAAACCAACGGAACCCGAACGTCGCTGAGTTGTCATCGGCCGGCTGTTTGTTGCCGATGACCGTCAGCGCAACTTCGCATTGATAGAGGTTTGGCGAATCCAGATCCCATACGCGCGCGCGTGGCGCACTGGCCGGATAGCTCACGGTGGTCGAGCCCGGCTTTAGCAGAACGGCCTGAATGCGCTGCCGAAATACGACATCTTCTGGCGCGCCTTTGCGATGGATTGTCAGTTCGAGATCGGCGCGCGTTTCCTGGTCGGTGCGGTTGCGCAACTCAATTTCGATATCCACATCGGTTGGTCGGTTGGCCGACGGCGATGGCTTGTTGCGAACGAAAATATCGGCCACTTGGAGCGACGCCGCCGACTCAAGCCGCACGCGTCCGGTGATTCCGCCGAATCCGTGACTTGATGGCACGCGCTGCGGTCCCCAGGCAATCGTGCCATAATCCGCCCAGTCGAAGTTCA
The DNA here is from genome assembly GCA_038318605.1 of Tepidisphaerales bacterium. GTDB lineage: Bacteria > Planctomycetota > Phycisphaerae > Tepidisphaerales > Tepidisphaeraceae > JBBQCK01. The sequence goes on from JBBQCK010000014.1 coordinate 3,074, forward strand.
GGCGCAATGTATTGTCGTTTGGATCGGTGATGCGCACGGCCAGCCGATGTGTTGACCCTGGCGTCAGCATTCCGGTTAAATCGACCTCAAACGGCGTATTGCCTACCGCGTCATAGCCGACCAGTTTGTCATCGAGATAGACTTCCGCACGCAGCCGGCACGCGTCGAACTTCAGTACGAAATTCGGACCGGCGAAATTCTTCGGGACGGTGAAATCGCGCCACCAATAACTGACGCCCTGATAGTTCCCCGCCAGGCCGTGAGGATCGCCATCTGCGCCCCAGAAATACTCTTCGACCGTCCCAGGAACTGAAACCGCGCGGGCTTTGGGATTTTCCAGCATCGCCTTCCATCCGCCGGTCGGGCAGGGGGTGGCGAGCTTGCTGGCAGCCGGGGCAGGCACGTATAGCGTATCATTGCGCCAGGCGGCGCTGCGATCGAGCCATAATTTCCAGCCCGCGCCGGAAAGATCGATCGACTCGCGGGCCGACGCCGCCGTCGGCACGGCCAAAATGAACAAGAAAAAGAGACATCGTCGGGAAAATAGCACGATCGGTGTTCTCCAAGGAGTTCGGCGGGCGTTGAGCGGAATGCGTTTATGAATGAGGTGCAAAAATGACATCGGACCAGTTTGCGCCCCTCTGATTCATTCCATACCGCTTTGGATTGGACAACGTGGCCCTAAAACCGGAGGTTAATCTCCGGCCTTGCTTCGCGGCACAACCATACCGGGCCGGTTTGAAATGGGCGAGTCGGTCTCTAGAATGCGATCACTCTTCGTCCGGGCGGGGCGCCGGCCTGAAGCCGGATGAAATTTCTCGAATCGAAAGGAAATGAAGCATGCCATTGATGACCACCAAGCCGATGTTTGATCTCGCATACGACGGCGGGTTTGCCGTGGGCGCGTTCAATGTGAACAACATGGAACTGTGCCAGGGAATCATCGAGGCAAGCGCCGCGGAGAAAAGCCCGCTGATTCTCCAGATTTCCAAAGGCGCGCGCAAGTATGCGAAGATGAATTATCTGAAGGCGATCATCGACGCCGCCGTGGCGGAATATCCGTGGCTGCCGATCGCGGTTCACCTCGATCATGGCGACACCGTCGAGCTCGTGCAGCAGTGCATCAAGGATGGTTTTACCAGCGTGATGATCGATGGCAGCCACCATGCATATGAGGACAACGTCAAGGTGTCCGCGGAAGCGGTAAAGGCGGCGCATGCGGCCGGAGTGACTGTCGAAACCGAACTCGGCATGCTTGGCGGCATCGAGGAAGATGTCGTGGGACTTGACGCTGAGGAGTACGAAAAGAACGTCGAAAAATTTCTGACCGACCCCGAGCAGGCCGCCGACTTCGCGAAACGCACCGGCTGCGATTCGCTCGCGGTCGCCATCGGGACCAGCCACGGCGCCTTTAAGTTCAAGCATGAGGCGAAGCTGGCGTTTGATCGGATCGAGCAGATCATGAAGACCTGTCCGGGCCTGCCGCTGGTGATGCATGGGAGCAGCAGCGTGCCGCAGGAGTTTATCGACCTCGTCAACAAGTACGGCGGGAAAATGCCCAACGCCAAGGGTGTGCCGGAGGATCAGATTGCGATGGCGGTGCAAAAGTACGGGGTATGCAAGGTGAATATCGACACCGATCTGCGGTTGGCGCTGACGGCGAAAATCCGCGAAGTGTTTGCGACCAAGCCTGCGGAGTTTGACCCGCGCAATTATCTTGGACCGGGCCGCGAGGCAATCATTGGCATGGTGCGTCGCAAGCTGCATGTGCTCAATAGCGCAGGCAAGGCAGACGCCGTCATCAAGCACTGGGAAAAAATCGGCAAGCCGCTGCCGGCGTTTTACAACAACGGCAAAGCGGCATGAGCAGTCGCTGGCGCGCATCGGTGGTGCGGTCTGGCTGTCGGGCGGATTGAGACGGCGGGATGAGCCGATTGTGCCGGCTGTATAGCCTTGGTTGCGCGTTTGGCCGGCTGAAAGCCCATCGGTCTGTTGGCTTTCGATGCGCGCGGGCGGACAGTTTGGATATGCTCGGGGCGGCACATGGGCAAGCGCACGATCCACACCGGGACACCGAACTTTGCGCAAATCGCCGGGAGCATTGCGCTGGTCACGGGGGCGGCAGGTTTCATCGGGGCGCACCTTTGCCGGATTCTTCAACTCGCCGGCGCACAGGTGCATGCCGCCAGCCGATCGTCCCCGGCCGGCCGGACCGGCGCCACGCGCTGGTGGCAGGGAGATTGCGCCGACTCTGCCGACGCAAAACAGCTTATCGCCGAGGTCCGACCTGATTTTGTATTTCATCTCAGCGGCAGCGCCAACGCCAAACGCGAACTGAACGCCGTCGCAACGACGCTGTCAGCGAATTTTTTGAGCACCGTCAACCTTCTCGGGGCAATTGCCGACGCAGGACGTGGCCGGCTCATACTGGCGGGGTCGCTGGAAGAACCGGCCGCCTATGAGCATCATGCGCCCTCTTCCCCTTACGCGGCATCGAAGGCGGCGGCGACCAGCTATCTGCACATGTTTCGCGAGGTATTCAAATCCTGCGCCGTCCATGCGCGCATCTTCATGGTCTATGGGCCGGGGCAGCTCGATGAAAACAAACTGATTCCCTATGTTACGAGGGCGCTCTTACGCGGCGAATCGCCGCGGCTTTCAAGCGGCCTTCGCGCGGTTGACTGGGTATATGTCGAAGACGTCGCCGAGGGTCTGATTGCGGCCGCGCTTGCGAATGAGGATGTCGCCAGCGTCGATATCGGTTCGGGCGAACTGACGACAATCCGCGATTTGATTGAGCAGCTTTCGCACATCATTGGCGGCAAGGGCATGCCACTGTTCGGCACGCTACCCGACCGCGCGGCCGAGCAAATCCGCATTGCCGACGCCGCTGAGGCCGTGCGTCAAATAGGCTGGCGCCCCCGTGTGACGATTGCCGAGGGACTTTCGCGGGTGGTTGAGTGGTATCGGATGGAGTTGGCGACTGCGATTTGAATACGCAATGACGCCGGAAAATCCGGCAGCGGTGGAAGACTTCAATAGTGCATGCACGGAAAATTATTTGTAAAACATCATCGCATCCCGAAATCCAGAAGCGGGACTGCTAAAAACCTCTCGGGGTTGATGGCTCATCACCATAGATAGCCAATCCGCACCGATCATCGATGTGCGACAGGGGGGATCTTGCGGAGCATTGTCGAACCGTCGCGATGGGCTTCCACATCGTTGGCGGAAGCGTCGGAGTCTGCGGGACGCCAATGGCGTGTAGCGTTCACTCGCAGGAAGGTCCCCCTAACGCGAGTTTTCACGCGAAAAAACTGCTCCATCGGCTCGAAACATGTGTTTTTTTCCAAAAAGTGGAAAAATATGCGCGCACCAGAACCACCAAGGCTGCTCCCCCGCGCCTGTTAAGCGCGAGCGCAGCGCGTCAAATGGAGCCGGAGGGATTTGAACCCTCGTCCCAGAACAGCAGCCTAACCGCCTCTACACGCTTATTTGCCGTTTTGAATCTTGGCGACTTGTCCACCGGCAACTACGTACGCATCGCCCAGCGCCAGTATTTCTCGCCCATCGCCGCTGATGCACCAGCGACGGACCAGCCCGATGAGTTTGATATTAAGCGCGGGTTCTTACGGGCGGGTTGCCCGCGCTTAACGGCCGTCTTATTCAGACAGCCAGACGGACCGGGGCATACCCGATCCGGCCAGCAACATCGTTGTTGGCAGTTGTTGTTTGCTCGTTTTTTAACGAGGCCTACGAGCGCCTCGGCGTGCCACGGCTAACCTGATCTGTCCGGTCGAAACCGTTCGGCCCCGTGATGTCAAAGAACGACACAGGCAAGATGCCTGCGTCAGGAGCCAATTGTATGCAGTCAGAATCGGCAAGTCTACTGCAGGACGTTAGGAAAATTTTCGGGATATCTTCCGGATGGTTATCCATGGTGCCGGCGCGGATAGCAATGTACGTTTGAAACGGGCGTTGGGGTAGAATTACGACGAGTGAGAATCAAACATATTATTGCAGGCGCGGGGGTTGTGGCGGGTGCGGTGGGGCTGTCGATGCGACCCGCGGCGAGGGCGGAGGCGGGCGGCGCAGGCGCGGCCAGCCGGCCGGTTTTGGAGATGCCGGACACGACGCCGGAGGGGAAGCCGCATTTTGATTCGACCGGCGCGCAGGTGGGGGAGCAGATTCCGGATTTCAAGGTGTCAAGGCCGGACGGAGATCCCGCGACGCTGCATGAGGCTTGCCGATCTGGCAAAGTTACGCTGCTGCTGACCTCTTCATTTACATGCCCGCGTTCGCGCAGCCAGTTTCCATCGGCGGCGGCGCTTGTGAAGCGCTTTGAGAAAACCAAAAATGTTAGCCTATCCATTCTCTACGTGATCGAGGCGCATCCGGTGACCGATCCGTCACCCTATGCCGGGGTCGAGGATTTGACCGCCGAAAATCGGCGGGAGCACATTCTTTGCCGGCAGCCGACGACGATCGAACAACGCTTCGAGCTGGCTCAGCGATTTCAAAGGGCGCTGGATGTGGAGGCGAGCGTTTACGTCGATGCGATGGATAACAGCGCCTGGAAGGCTCTTGGCGGCGGGCCGAACATGGGGATTTTGCTCGACAGGCACGGCATCGTTCTTGCACGGCAGGGGTGGTTTGATGCGGCGGCGATGGAGCCTGTTATTGAAAGAATGCTGGCGACCCTGCCGGATACAGTCCGAGGGGTCGGGGGCGCACCTAAGAGATTCGGCCTGCCTGACACGGGGGACCTGGAAGGGTGGCGTAAAGCGATTAAGAAAGACCCATCGATCCTGAAAGCAGTCTCCCCCTACAGCGCACGCGGAGGTGAGGGGGGCAAAACCCTTCTACAGGAGGCCGTGGCTGCGTCCAGCGATTCGCATTCCCTGGCGTTTATGAACCTGCTGATTGAGTCGGGCGCGGATGTGAATCAGGATACATCGCATGAGGTGTCGCCGTTACATGTCGCGGCAAGAGAGGGCAATGAAGCGGTGGCCCGCGTGCTGATTGCGCATCACGCTGCGATCGATGCACGAGCCCATGGAAATGGCCCGACGCCTTTGCAGCTTGCGCTGCTCAAGGGCAAGGACGCGGTGGCGCGGCAGTTGGCCGATGCGGGGGCACAATCGGATTTCTTCGTTGATGTGTCGCTGGGGAGGGAAAGTGCGGTGGCAGCGGCGATCGAGAAAGATTCGACGATCATCGACCGGCCGGATGGATGGAATAATTCTCCACTGGTTTATGCGGCCGCTTCGCGCCAATTGCCGATGGCCCGGCAGCTCTTGAAAGCCGGAGCGAAGTTAGAAACGGGCGGCGATAGTTGCTTAAAACGGGCCGTTAATTCGAACGATGTCGCGATGGTGACGCTTCTCTGCGATGCGGGCGGCGATCCAAACTGCCTGAACGAGGCGATCTTCGATAAGAATCTGGCGATCATCGAGGTCCTGCTGGCGCACAAAGCGGATGCGGACGGCTCGAATATCTACGGCGAGCGGCCGCTGCATCGGGCGATCATGCTGCACGATCTGGCCATGTTTAATTTGCTTCTGAAGCACGGCGCGAATCCGAAACTGACGACGGAGGTGGATCGCACCCCATGCGGCCCGGGCGGCGGTTCCAACGAGATTTCGACGCTGCATATGGCCGCCGGCGAGGCGGAAAGCGAGATGGCAGCGATATTGGTTCAAAAAGGCGTTGACCCAATGGCCCGCGACGTCGATCTCAAGACGCCCTTGCATTACCTGGCCGGTAGCGACGCGGATCAAAAGATGATTCGGGCGACGTTGCAACTGCTGCTGGATGCACGGGCTGACATCAATGCCGAAGACACCAACGGGCAAAGTCCGCTCGATATGGCAATTGCCGCATCGAAAGCCGCCAGCCAACCGACCACCACGGTTATCGATCTGCTCAAGGCGAATGGGGCAAAGGTGGGCTCGCACAAGACGGTGGACGAATTGCGGGGCGATGGACATTGAGGGTTACAACTCGGGTTAGGCCAAGGATCATGTCTATTGCAAAATTTTGACTGGCATTGTCAAACTCATGGAAACAGTCCCCGCAGCCGGCAGGCTTCGGCGACTCTGGAGATGGCGATGGTGTAGGCGGCGGCGCGGTAATCGCAGCCGGTTTCATCCACCGGCGCCCGCCTTCTGGCCCGGCCGCGACGGTGGTTGGATGGTTCGTCCGAGACGCAGCTTTTCCCGGACCGATTCGGCAATGCGATTGGACTCGGCGACATGGCCGGCGAGATCGCCTTCGTGTTCGCGGGCGATGGATTCGCGCACCCGGCGCACATCAGTCACACCGGATTCAGGGCTGTCGGGTTCATTGGTCTTCATGTGGTGCCTCAAAGGAACATAAGGTCCGGCGTTACAATTTCTGGTAGCAGATATCCGAGGCGGGCGCACACTACCTGCAAATGGACCCGCTTGTTCTGATTCGCAAGGTGTTGTTGATTCCAAGTGACGAGATGGTCGATTCGATGGACCAGCGAGACCGCAACATGTAGGGCATCGCCTTGAGCGCTGGTCCAGGCATCACTCGCTCGCGAACCAGTATCGTCGCGATGCCAAGAACCTCCTGAGTGAATGCAAGCTGTGGAATACCGGCCAGCATTTCCAATGCGGGGGCGCGTACCAAGTCGGGAAAGCTCGGATATTTAGTTCGCGAACGACCTCGCTGTTGATGTACAGGTCAAAACTCCGAGCGTTCTACTTCCACCATTGGATATTACTTGCTCGCCGGCCACGGGCGATCTCATTGGTGCGGATCGTGCAGCACTCGCTGAAAAAGCTTGTCTCCAGATAGGCACTGGCCATGTGTCGAGTGTAGCAAAAAACTCCACCTCGCGACCATACCTCAAGGTCATTTTGGATGTTTCCGCTTGAGGACAATTGATTGATTCAGAGGCCTGCCTATCCGACGTCAAGCGTCGCCCAGGAGCGAAGGCGCGTGCTGAATCGGCTACGGAAAAAGTCCCCGCAGCCGGCAAGCTTCGGCGACTCTGGAGATGGCGATGGTGTAGGCGGCGGCGCGGTAATCGCAGCCGGTTTCATCGGCTTTGGCATTAACGGCGTCGAAGGCGCGCTCCATGACTTCCTGAAGCTCATCCTGGACCTGTTTTTGATCCCAGAAGAAACTTTGCAGGCCCTGCACCCATTCGAAGTAGCTCACGGTGACGCCGCCGGCGTTGGCGAGGATATCGGGTAGAACGGTTACGCCGGCTTCGCGGAGAATTTCATCGGCACCGGGCGTCACCGGGCCGTTGGCGGCCTCGACGACGACGCTGGCTTTTATTTCCCCCGCGATGGATTCATCCACGGTGTTTTCCATGGCGGCCGGCATCAGCACGTCGCAATCGCAAGTCAGCAATTCCTCGTTCGTGATCGTTTCGCCATCGGGGAAATCCTCGAGCGTGCCATTTTCTCGGGAGTACAGACCGGCCTCGTTGATGTCGATTCCCTTTTCGTTGCTGATGCCGCCAAATTTGTCGCTGATGGCAACGACGATGGCGCCGCGTTCTTCCAGGAGCCGGGCGGCGTGGAAGCCGACGTTGCCGAAGCCCTGAATTGCCATGCGTGTGCCTTCGAGCGTCTTGCTGCGCGTGGCGAGAAACTTGCGGAGAATGTTCATCACGCCGCGACCGGTGGCCTCTTCGCGGCCGACCGATCCGCCGAGACTGACGGGCTTGCCGGTGACGATGCCAAGCGCCTGATGGCCGACCATCATTGAATAGGTGTCGAGCACCCATGCCATGACCTGCGAATCGGTGCCGACATCGGGGGCAGGGATGTCTTCGTCAGGGCCGATGATGGGCATGATCTCGCTGGTGTAGCGGCGGGTGAGGCGTTCCTTTTCGGCCATTGAAAGAGCGCGCGGATCGCAGACGACGCCACCCTTGGCGCCGCCGTAGGGGAGCTCGACGAGCGCGTTCTTCCATGTCTGGAGCATGGCCAGCGCCATCACCTCGTCGCGGTTGACGGATTTGTCGAAGCGGATGCCGCCCTTGAATGGTCCGCGGGCGTTGTTGTGCTGGGCACGGTAGCCGGTGAAGACCTGAATGCGGCCATCATCCATGCGGATCGGACATGACACGGTCAGCACACGTTTTGGCGAGGTCAGAACCGGGCGCCACGCGGGATCGAGGCCCATGGTCTGGTAGACGCGATCGAAATAAAGATGCGCGTTTTGCCAGAAGCTTGAATGGCCGTCATGCGGCCGAAGGCGATCTGTTGTTTCCATATCATCAACTCCCGCGGACGGCCGGCTTTCAGGTGCGATTCAGCCGCCAGAGCAGCACGAAACCCAGCAGCAGCACGACGACATTTCCGCCCCAGACAAGTGCGATTCCAGAAGCGAGGGCGTTGTAGCCATTTTCGCCGACGTGTTCGCCGGTTGAGATCAGCGCGATGGTCAGGAGCGCGGGTATGACACTGATGCCAAATGCGCTCAGAAAATCGCCGCTGCGAAACATCATGCCCAGCGCCGTCCCGACCATCACCAGGATCAGGCAACTCACGGCGAAAGACGCCCGTCCATGCACGGCCATGGCAACCTCGCAATGCAATTCCTCCTGCACATGCTCCAGCTCGTGCAGCCGTGCCTGTTCGGCTTTTGAGGTGCTGGCGCTGGTTTTGATGGAATGCTCAAATTCGGCGACGGACTGCGCCTGAATGCGGGCGATTTCAGGGGGGGCATTGATCGTGATGTGGCGGCGAAAGCTTTCTCGCTCACTGGTTGATTCGCTGGACACGCCGAGCGATACGTCGATCAGATCAATCGCGAGGCGCAGCTGTGGCGGGCCGGAAGATCCATTGCGGCGCGGCAGCGCCTCGACGCGAAGCAGCGCGCGTGTGGCGTCGTCGGCAGTTGGGCTGCCGCCGTCACTTCGCTCGCGGGTTAATTTGACAATGCGGCGTGGCGGCGCATCGGCAGGCCGGGCGGCAGACTGACTTGCGGTCAGGCCCAGCAGTAGATCGGCACCACTGATGAAGGCTTTTCCCTCGGACAGTGTCAATACGAAATTCTCGCCGTCGGCGGCGAATCGCGCCGTTCGCCGGCCGGTGTTCAGCGTCCGGGCCAGATCGCGCAGGTAGACCTCTTCGGACTGCGAGCGCAGCAGTTTATCGAGTTGCTCGCGGACATCGCGGCCTTTCTCCGGATGTTCGCTGAGATTCTTCAGCGTGCGGATATCCATGAATTGCGGCTTCTCGCGGATTGGGGATGGCACCGGCAGGGGGCCGAAATTGAGCACGTCGCTGCCGGCTTCGGGGCCGAGGCGGGCGTCGATTTTCTGGCCGTTCTCGAGCGTTGCGCTGAGATTTACATCGTCGCCATTACGGCGGATGAATGCCGTTGCACGGCGCGCGGCGAAGAACTCGCGCGGAACTTCGTAGCGGCGGGCGGCCTGTGCATTTTCGTATTTCACGAAGACGACGCCCTCGAGGATGAGGACCTGTTCGTTGTCGCCGGCGCCTTTTTCTGGAACGCCGATCGTCGCGCTGTTGGCGAAAATGGTGAACTCGCCGATTTGTACCTGGTGCGTGCGATCGACGCGCTTTTTGATCACCTCGGCGATATTGGAAAACACCACGCGCTCCGCCTGAAGCATGAAGTGCGGCACGAT
>JBBQCK010000015.1:0-12635 GCA_038318605.1 Tepidisphaerales bacterium
AACGGGAAAACTTTCGGCCAATGTCCAAGCCACCGTCAAACCCGCTTCGCGGGACTACGAACGCCTGCTGAAAATTCTTGCGCATGCACACGATGAAGCGTTTGCAGCGAAATTGCGTCTCACCGACGATCAGCGCCAGAAGCTTGCCGCACTGGAAAAGAATTTGCCCTCCGGTCGGGTTGCCGACCGCCATCAACTCGACGATTTCGGAGCGCTGTATTCATTCTATGAATCCACGTCCGGCCCGACGCGCTGGGCCGCCGAGGCGAGCATGCTTTTTTGTCTTGGTAGCGCTGGCGTGGCACAGCAGTCGGCCGAGGCATTGCCTCAGCAAACCGCCGTCGCCGCGCTTAAGTCGATCCTGACAGAAGACCAATATAGACGGGCCGTGACAATCGTGAATACGCCCCGACCAGCTACAACACCAACAACCGCCCTGCGGGAGTGAATCGTCGCAGGGCGTGATGTGCTGCAGCCGCGCCGGGGGCGATCTTTGCGCGGTAGGAATCGCTGCAATGCTATGACATGTTCCCTGGATTGCGTCTCTGATCCAACTCGGCATTTAGTCAAGGCTCATACAACACCTTCCGACCGCACGAGGGTTCTCGCCGCTGGCCAAAAACAGGTGCCGTGTAATAGCCCCGGTCGGGCGCGCGCGATACAATGACCGACTCGGAAAATCGCCCGCCGGGGCGGTATTGAAACGATCGAACCTTTGAGTTTTCTAAATGGCTGAATCGACCCCCGTTCCTCCCGTTGAGCGCATCGAAGATCTGCGCATCGAGCGCGAGCTTCAGGACAGTTATCTCACCTATGCGATGAGCACGATTATCGATCGGGCTCTGCCGGATGTGCGCGATGGGCTGAAGCCTTCGCAGCGGCGGATTCTCGTTGCGATGAACGACCTCAATCTGGGCCCGCGCGCCAAGCGCGTCAAGTGCGCCAAGATTGCCGGCGACACCAGCGGCAACTACCACCCACATGGCGAGGCGGTCATCTATCCGACGCTCGTTCGAATGGCTCAGAACTGGTCGATGCGCTATCCCCTGATCGAACCTCAGGGGAACTTCGGATCATCGGATGGCGACCCGCCCGCCGCCATGCGTTACACCGAAGCACGAATGGCTTCCCCGGCCGCGGAATTGATGGCCGACCTGAACCTCGACACGGTTGACTTCCAGCCGAATTATGACGACCGGATGAACGAGCCGCTGGTGCTCCCGGGCAAGTTTCCCAATCTGCTCGTCAACGGTTCGACCGGTATCGCCGTCGGCATGGCCTGTAACCTGCTCCCGCACAACCTGCGGGAAGTCGGAAACGGGATCATCCATGTTCTGGATCATCCCGACTGCACTTTACAGGAGCTTCTCGAATTGATCCCCGGGCCGGATTTTCCGACCGGCGGCATCATCTGCGGTCGGGCAGGAATTGTAGAAGGATATCGCAGTGGCCGCGGCCGGCTCACGCTGCGCTGCAAGCTGCATGTCGAAGAAACAAAGAACAACCGCCAGCAGGTTATCATCGACGAGATACCTTACGGCATCATCCGCAAATCGATCGTCGAAGCAGTCGCCGATCGCGTGAAGGAAGGTGAAGCCTTCCGCGAAGTGTCAGACATCAACGACCATTCCGGCCGCGAACACAAGTGCCGAATCGTGCTCGATCTCAAGCGCGACGCCGATCCGAATGTTGTCATCAACCAGCTCTACAAATTCACGCCGTGCCAGATCACGGTTTCGATGATCAACATCGCCATCGTCAACCGCCAGCCGCGCACGATGGGCATCAAGGAATTGATCGAGCATTTCATCGCCCATCGCAAGGAAGTGATCGTCCGCCGTACGCGATTTTTGCTGCGAAAGGCGCAGCAGCGCGGCCACATTCTGGAGGGCTTGATCTTCGCGGTCTGCGACATTGACGAGGTTGTGCGCCTCATCCGATCCAGTCGCACGCGCGAGGAAGCAATCAACAAACTGCGCGAGCGCGCCTTTCGCATTGCCCCGGAACACCCGGCCGCCGCCCGCGTTCCAGCGAATCTGCTCGAGCGCGCCGCGAGGGCGGGGGTTTCGCTGACGCAGGTACAGGCCGAGGCGATCGGCCGGCTGCAGCTCATCCAGCTTGTCGGACTTGAATTGGAAAAGCTGGTCGATGAATACCGCGGCGTTGTTGAGGAGATCGAAGGCTACGAATTGATCCTGCGCGAAGAATCGCGGGTGCTCGACATCATCCGCGAGGACTGCCACGAGATGATGGAAAAATATGGGGATGATCGACGCACCCAGATCGACGCCAGCGCCATGGACATGGATCTGGAGGATTTAATCGCCCGCGAGGACGTGGTGGTGACCATGTCCCATGGCGGATACGTCAAACGCCTGCCGGTCGATACCTACCGCGCCCAGGGCCGCGGCGGCCGCGGCATCAAGGGCGCCGAAAGCCGCGATGGGGATTTCGTCGAGCATCTGTTCGTCGCCAACACACACGACTATCTGCTTTTTTTCACCAACCAGGGGCGCGTGTACGAGCGTCGGGTGTTCGATGTGCCGGAGGCCTCTCGCATCAGCAGCGGCCGATCGATCGCAAACCTGCTGGAATTTCAGGCGGGCGAAAAAATCGCCAATGTCCTTGCCGTCGCCGATTTCAGCCGCAGCGAACACTTCCTGCTCTTTGCCACGAAACGCGGCACGGTGAAAAAGACCGCGCTCAGCGCCTATGGCAACATTCGCACCAATGGAATCATCGCCATCGGGTTGGAAGAGGGAGATGAGCTGATCGGCGTTGAAATTTCGTCGGGCAGCGATCACCTGATTCTGGGAACCAAATCGGGGCTAGCGATACGGTTTGAGGAATCGGAAGTACGCGCAATGGGCCGGCCGGCCGGCGGCGTGACCGGCGCGCGATTCAAGCGCGAAGGAGACGAGGTCGTTGCGCTGCTGGTGGTCCCCCGCGGCGACGATTCTGCCGGGCAGTTGCTTACAGCATGCCGCCTGGGATTTGGCAAGCGCACGCCGCTGGCGGATTACCCGGTAAAAGGGCGCGGCACCCGGGGTGTCATCAGCATCGACGCCACCGATCGCAACGGGGACGTGGTCGGCATGCAGATCGTTGCCAATGACGATGAGGTGATGTTCATCAGCGAAAAGGGAATCCTGATGCGCACCCGCGTGAACGAAATTCGGGAAACCGGCCGAAATGCCGCCGGTGTGCGCCTCATTCGCCTCGATGATGGTGACAAGCTCGTGGCGATGGCGAAGATCGACGCCGAAGATGTCAACTCCCAAAAGCCGGATGCCGACCCGTCATCGACAGCTTCCATGTCCCCATCCAGCGCGCAGCCGGGCGACGACAAGCCGACGGATGACAGCCCGACGGATGACAACCCGGCCGACGAAGGACCAGCAGAAAACGGTGACGGCCAGCACGGTTGATCCCGCATGTTCAGCCGCCCCATTGCCCCCGATGCCGAGTTACGCCTGCTGGAAATGCGGCACGCCGGTGAACTGTTTCGCGCGGTCGATCAAAATCGCCCACATCTCCGGCCATGGCTTCCATGGGTCGATCACCAGTCCGAAAGCCATGCGCGAGACTTTATTCGCGCAGGTCTGGCGGCTTTTTCGGCCGGCAAGGAATTGCACGCGGGGCTGTTCGTCAAAGGCCGCCTCGCCGGTGTTTGCGGCCTCAATGCCATTCTTCACGCTCATCGTCGCGTTGAAATCGGCTACTGGCTTGGGACGAAGGCCGAAGGGCGCGGCCTGATGACGCTGGCCGTCAGCGCATTGCTCGATCATGTTTTCGACGAGTTGAAATTTCACAAGGCGGTCATTCGCTGCGCGCCGGAAAATCTGCGCAGCCGGGCCCTTCCGCGGCGGCTGGGGTTTACGCACGAAGCAACGCTGCGCGATAACGAATGGCTGTACGATCATTTCGTCGATCATGAGGTCTGGTCGATGTTCACCGACGTGTGGAAGGCGCGCAAGACCTCCCTGCCACGCCCGCACGATCCAAAACCCCGGCGGCGCGGCCGCGGCGCCGGCGGATAATTCTGCGAGGCATTATTCATGTGCGGCATCGCCGGCCTGGTTGCGTTCGATTCTTCGCTCGGCGTCGAACCGCCGACGCTCGAGCGGATGAGCCGCGCGATCGCCCATCGCGGCCCGGACGGCGCCGGCATCTGGATCGCGGCGCAGTCCTACCCTTCGGCGCCGGAAATCGTCGCTGCCTCCGTCGGTCTTTCCCGCGCCCCGTTCGCCGCGCTGGTCCATCGACGTCTCGCGGTCATCGATCCCGACGCGCGTGCCAACCAGCCCTTCGTCGATCAGCGCGGCCGCGCAATCGTCTTCAATGGCGAAATCTACAACCACCGTGAACTGCGCACTGAGTTGGATCGGCTCGATCCCAACATCCACTGGCGCACGCGGTGCGACACGGAAGTGTTGCTGGCTGCGTATGCACAATGGGGCGCAGCGTGCGTCGATCATCTCAACGGAATGTTCGCGTTCGCGGTTTATGACCCCAACGAACGCTCGCTTTTTCTCGCCCGCGATCGAATAGGGCAGAAGCCGCTCTTTTACTGTGCCATAGCAAACGTCGGTCCCGCGCAGCCCTCCGGCAATTCGCCGATGCGCGCCGTCGCCTTTGCCAGCGAGTTGCCGGCTTTGCGCCAAATCGACTGGATTCCAACCAGCATCGATCCGACCAGCCTCAACCTCTACCTGCGATATGGGTTCATCCCCGGCCCCGCCACTATTCATCCTGGCGTCTTCGAGCTTCCGCCGGGCCATCGCCTTTTCGTCACCCCGTCGCGAAGTACGCTCGATCGATATTGGAGTCCGCCCGACCCAACGAACCTGTCCGAACCCATCGCCGTTGCAGATGCCGTACGCCAGACGCGTAGTCTGGTCATTCAGGCCGTTGGGCGCCAGCTTATCGCCGATGTTCCGCTTGGATGTTTTCTTTCCGGCGGCATCGACAGCTCAATCATCGTCGCCGCGATGCGGCACGCCGGGCGATCTGCCGCTGCGATTCATACTTTCTCCATCGGCTTCGAGGATCGTCGCTACGACGAATCCCATTATGCCGCCGAGGTTGCGGCCCATCTGGGCACGCAGCATCACGCCTTTACCGTCCGGCTTGATGCGCCGGCCGATTTGCCGGCGCTGGCCGCGGCGCTGGGCCAGCCGTTCGCAGATTCATCCGCACTGCCGACGTTTTATCTTTCGCGACAGACGCGCGAACATGTCACCGTCGCCCTCAGCGGCGACGGCGGCGATGAGCTTTTCGGCGGGTACGATCGCTATCGCGCAATTCGACTCTCTGCGTTGTTGCGATCCATTGGCGGCCCGGCATTTTGCAATGCCGCCGCAAAACTCGCGCGCCACTTTCCTGCGGCACATCCCAAATCCCGCATGAGCCGGCTGCAACGACTGCTGCAATCGCTCGATCAACAAACCGCCCGGCGATATTCCGGCTATCTGCGCTTGTTCGACGACGGCCTGGCGGAGTCACTTCTAGGCGGCGGCAGGCCCGGCCCGACGATCGATACTTCCGACCCGATGTTGGAAACATTTGCAAAATGGGCTGAAGACTGCCCTGAATCGCCCGATCGCGTCGCCATGGCGATAGACAGGCGCTTTTACCTGCCGGACGACATCCTCACCAAGGTCGATCGCACATCGATGCAATTTGCGCTCGAAGTGCGCAGCCCTTTCCTCGACCATGACCTCGTACGATTCGCCGGCCGGCTGACCCGCCAGCAACTCTTCGCAGGCGGCGGCAAGCGCATGCTGCGCGAAGCATTTTCCGGCGACCTTCCCGCCTCAGTGTTCAATCGCCCAAAGATGGGTTTCGCCGTTCCGATCGGCCAATGGCTGCGCACGACCTTGCGCCCCCTTCTCAACGATGCGCTCCTGGCCAGCGACTCATGCTGCCGCACGCGATTTAACATCGCCGAAGTAGAAAAATTGATCGAAGACCATCATCTCGCGCGCTGCGATCATTCACATCGCCTCTATGCGCTGTTGATGTTGGAGTTGTGGGAGAGGAGCAGCAGGAGATCGGCATAAAGCGATTTACTTGTCATTTGTGGCAACCGCGTCAATTGCGACCTCACACAATCGGATCTGAAACCATGACGGCACAATATGTGGCTCGGCTTCGTCCCCGATTCTTACCTCGCCCGGAACAATCGCCTGGGCTTGGGGTGCCGGTGCAGGCGCAGCAATGAGTTGACCCCAAATCCGGCGATCACGAGCAGGCCGAACGTTTCCAGGATACCGCCCACGCCGATGCCGCACATATCCATCCGAAAGAACGCATCGACTTCATGCAACGAAATCGCACGGATGCCGAGCAGTGTAAACAGATAGATCATCGCCATCACTGGGCCGAGGCGCGTGCGCCAATGCTTTCGGGTGAAATAGACGGCGGCAGTAGTACCCAGCACACCGAATATCACCGCCTGGATGATCAGCATCTCCTGTAACAAACTTCGGTCGCCATAATCCCCCTCTTTTTTCGCAATGTTTCGGCCAACATCAGCGACCGCGTCCCCGACCGTCAGTATCCGACCAAGCGTCATCAGCAATAGCAGTCCCCCAATGATCCACCAATAGCGCGGCGCATTCGTCCAGCGGGCGGGATTCATCGCCTGCGTGCGCTTCCAAGCCACAAACAAACAAAACCCGCCGACCACCAGATAGATCAGCACCATCAGCCAGTCGATTCCGCCCGCACTGGCCGAATGCCGTGTAAACTCGACATCGTTTTGCACTTGACGCGGAACCTGGGCGAGGACGTGCGTGAGCAGCGTAGCCGGCGATGTAAAGGTTATTTGGCTAAGCACCTTAAAACTTCAGCGCGCTTTCGTCTGCGAGGCTCTGTCGTTCAGCACGCCGTTTGATCTCGTCTGCGCAGGTCGTTCTCGCGCGCCAAGGGAGGGCTGGCGCAGGTTCTTTGCTCGATTTGGCAACGAAAATGGCGCTGTTGCGTCAAGCGGCAAGTGCGCCAGTCCAAGGCCGCTGTCCGCCGCCTCGACCGGAATTATAAACGCTGTTCCCATTCTTCGCGCAACCCACGAACTTGATCCTGCGCTTCAATTCCCACCCACATTTCCGCTCCAAGGCCTTCCAGTTCGGCCACGCCAGGCGAGTGGTCGTCGCTGTTCGCTTCGATGTCGTCCGAGATCATCTGCATGAGAAGCAGACGGTCGTTCAATGGAAGCGCCCTGACATGCTGTTCGTAAAACTCTCTGATCCTTCGTCCAAACATGATGCCGCCTCGCTCGTGATCGCTAAACTATACCATAGCCGCCCGACAACCCGCATATTGT
This sequence comes from Tepidisphaerales bacterium, assembly GCA_038318605.1. GTDB lineage: Bacteria > Planctomycetota > Phycisphaerae > Tepidisphaerales > Tepidisphaeraceae > JBBQCK01. Next base: position 7,328 of record JBBQCK010000015.1, read on the forward strand.
ACACGGCGGCCGTAAGCCGTTCATCCATGGCAACCTCCGCACCCTCAACCGCCGACATTGCCATCATCGGCGCAGGCGCGGCCGGGCTGGCCGTCGGAATCTTTGCCGCCGAAGCCGCCCGCCGAATCGGCAGGCGCACCTCCATCATATTGTTCGATGGCGCGGATCGCGTCGGCGCAAAAATCCTCGTCTCCGGTGGCGGCCGATGCAATGTCACTCACGATATCGTCCGTCCCGACGACTTTTTTGGCCCGCCGAACATCCGGACCATCGCCCGCAACATCCTGGCGGCCTTTGACGAGCGGGCAACCGTCGCATGGTTTGATTCATTGGGGGTGCGCCTCAAGCGAGAACCAACGGGAAAACTCTTTCCAATCAGTGACAAGGCGCGCACCGTGCTGGATGTGCTACTCGACCGGCTGGACGAACTGGATGTGTCCATCTTCGCCGGCCATCGCGTCAAAGCCATCTCCTGCAAGTGCAACCCCCGCCAGCTCGAATCCACGGATGATCCGGCATTTTTGATCGACCATTCCTTTAGCCAAATCCGCGTCCGCCGTCTCATTCTCTGCACCGGCGGCCGAAGTTTGCCTCGATCAGGCTCCGATGGCGTCGGATACAACTTTGCCCGCGCCCTTGGTCACAGCGTTACTCACACGCACCCGGCGCTGGTGCCGCTCATCTTGGCGCCGTCATTTTTCCATGCTTCGCTATCGGGTATCGCCCATGATGCGGAATTGACGACGCTCGCCGACAACCGCCCCATTGATCGCCGTCGCGGCAGCCTGCTCTGGACGCACCAAGGCATATCCGGCCCGCTTGCGATGGACGCCAGCCGACATTGGCTCGCGGCGCGCGATGCTGCCAATGGCGCACCGACGCGATCTACGCCGCCAAGACTCCTGCTGAACACGCTTCCGGGTCAAACATTCGAAGCGATCGATGGAGAGCTGCGCCGACAATGTGAGTCTGGATCGCGAACGGTACTTGCAAAAATCGTCGAGCGAACATGCGAGGTGTTGCAAACACCGACGGATCAGGATGGCGAACCGCCGCCACCGCCCACACGATTATTAAACGCCCTGCTCCACCATGCAGCCGTTGACACCGCGATCACCGGTGCTTCGCTGACTCGCGACGCCCGACATCAAATTGCATCAGCGCTCGCCGCGTTGGATCTGCCAGTCGAGCGTGATCGCGGCTGGTACTGGGAGGAAGTTACGGCCGGCGGAGTGCCGCTGGCGGAAATTGATTATCGAACGATGCATTCCCGACGCTGTCGCGGACTCTATCTGGCAGGCGAAATCCTCGACTGCGACGGCCGAATCGGCGGCTTTAATTTCCAATGGGCCTGGTCCACCGCCCACCAGGCCGGTCCGGCCGCCGTCGAATCGTTGGGGTAGCACCGTCAGAAACCAATTATTGAATCCAAGGCCTGAAGCAATTTGGAAATCCATCCCGACTCTGCAACCGCCCCCGACGTCGCCGCAATCGTCAAAACGGAATTGAAAACCGCTGGTGATGCGGTACACCCACCGTCCAGGCCTTGGCTACATTCATTGCGATCGGATCATCCTTTGCCGCCAGTGAATGCGCTGAAACCTCGATCGTTTCCGCGCGCACGTCGATAAGCCAGACTTGGTGCGGCGTTTCGATGAACGACGCCGCGCTTAGAATTGCCGCCGGATTTTTCCCCGGCCCAACGTCGCGCCACGCGGCATGGCAATGGCCGCCGAGTACCAGTCGCACCCGCGGATGTCGATTCAGCACGCTTCGCACCGCCTTGATGTATTCTGCCGGCGCGTCATGGATGGGGGCCGGCAAGCCGGTCAATTCCGGCGGCAGCGCCGCGAGTTGTGCGTGAAGCATCAAGATCGCCGGCCGCCCAACATCGCCCGACAACACATCTTCAAGCCATGCCAGTTGCGTAGCGGCCAGTGTCGCCACCGGATTATTCCCCGGCCAGAAATGCGCCGCGCCGGCATCCCCCTGCCACATCACATTCATCGCGATTACATCGGCCGCGCCCCCATTGACCACGACATCGCCCAATTGAATTCTCTCAAAGCGTTTCGCCACAGCCCGCCAGTTCTTCATCGAACCAGCCTCCATCAGGTCGTGATTCCCCAGACACACTACCGAAGGCACATCGAAGCTCGCCAGGTGCGCGCATGCGGCGGCAATTTCAAAATCGCTGCCATGCTCCGTCATATCCCCGCCATGCAGGAGCAACCCGACCTGATGCTCGGCTATAAAATCATCCAGCCGCCCCAGCAATATCCCCAATCCGTCCAGCCAGCGATTCTGCTGACTAAAACCCGTCTCCCCGGCGCCAAGATGTGTGTCCGTAATAAATGCTGCCAGCATGTGAGTAATCGAAAAGAAGCTCCCGGAAGCAAATTAACCGTCGGCGCCGATCACGGATCGCGCAAATTGCCACGATACAGTCTCCGGTCAGGTTCACACTCTCGACGCCGCTATTTGCCCCATTTGTGCTCCATCGTACGCCACGTTTCATCCTCGTTTGCAATGCGCGCCGCTCCAGTGGTCACAGCGCTCATCGACCGAGCCGCTCTCGAATGGCGCGGACACCACGCAGGATGTCGGCGGCGCTTTGGAACTCAGGGTTGGCCGGCTCAAGCGGGCGGAGAATGCGGGTGGTCAGATCGCTCAGGGCGCGGGCCTCTTCGCTACCCTTGTCGTATTGAATCAATGGCGCCAGGTCGGGGTTGGCGTGGGGCGTAACGAACTGCACTGCCAGATAAAAGAAATCGAGTGCCTTGTCCGCCTTGCGATAGGCGCCTTTCAATGTCTCACTCGTCACATGGCCCGCCAGCGTCAGGCGTTCGAGCATGACCTGAATCTGGCTGGTGCGCATCAACTCATCATAAAGAGACGCCAACATCGGATTGGCCGACAGATCCTCTCCTTCGCGCACGCTTGATCCGAAATCGACGAAGCCAACGCCATCGGGCGTAATGACCATGTTGTCCAATCGCAGGTCGAGATGCATCACCCGCGATTCATCGTGGACGGCGCTCAGTAGCCGGGCCGACTGCTCCGCGAATTCGAGCAGCGACAGCGGCGCTCCCCCGTTGCGCAGCCAGTTCTGATACAGCCTGCGCACGAATCCACGCTCATCCTTTTCCACCCCCACGACCCGCGGAACACGCTGAAACCACGGCTCCGGGAGATCCCGCTGAAGAATCTGCAATATCCCCGCCTCGCGCGTCAGAAACGTCGGGAAAATCTTGTCGCTGAATTTCCGCGATCGCTTTTCAATCACCTCTCGCGCCACTTCCGGATGGCGCTGCGCCAGACGATCCACCACCGATTCGAGCGTCGGCGTCTCCTTGCAGACGACCCACTCCTTTGCAGCTCCCGCGCGGCAGAGTCGTACGCTGTAGGTGAACCGATCGGAATATTGTCCCGGCGGGACAAGCAGAACCTTGCGGGCCACGAAGTAGTGGGCTCGTTGCCGTCCCGCCGGCCACCACCAGTGGCGCGGCTGGCCAAGATCAAGTCGCGCCGGCTCATGTTCAATCTCCCAACCGTGGGCGCGAAATCGGCCGGCCGCCGCGACGACCTGCCGCTGGTGGCGCGACGCATAGACATATTGACCACCCCACCGCACTCGCGGAAAAACAACGGCCGGGTCGGGCAGTTCGTCGTTGCCGAAAACAAAATCCGCCGGGCCGGTGAACCATTCAGGATGGTCCACCGCCCGGCGATATATCGGATCGTCGCCAAACAGACGTTCGGAAAGAATCTGCGCATTCGCGGACATTGCCCGCCAGTATGTGCGGAAAAGGCCGGATGGTGAAGCGCTCAATCCGAATCGTCGAGCAGCGCCGCGGATTGCCGGCCGGCCGCGCCGGCGTTTGCCTCGTGCCAGTGGGCGATGCGTTCTTCACCAAGGCGCCAGCAGAGACAGATTTCCCGACCCTTATGCCGGCCGGGATAATCGATCAATCCGGTTTCATAATCCTTCAGTTCGCAGCCGATGTCGGTCAATTCCTGCTCGTAGTCGTGCAGGCGATCCACGGCGGCATCGAGCGCGCCTTGGATGCCGATGGCCTCCTTCACAGATGGAGAGCCCTCCAGCATCGCCTGCGCCTCGCTGGCAAGGTGATGCATCTCAACGATGTCGCGAGCGATGCGTTGGACAAGCGGGAGGGTTCGGTTGGCTTCGCCGAGCGTGAAATATTTTCTCGCTCGCGGACGGGGCTTCTTCGACGCCGAAGCTGACTGACGTGCCGCCATGTACCTTGCCGCCTTTCTGATTGCGACGGGCAAAGACCGTATTGAAGCCCGGTATCCACTGACCGGTGCTGGCTCCATTGTGTCCTCGCGCCGTCGGTAATCAATCAAATCTCTGAAAAACATATCGGCAAAGGTCGTGCCGAAAGCGTAAGCGAGGAAAACTGTGCCGCCCGATCCGATGAGGCTGCCGCCGCGACGGTCAATTCCGCGTGTGTGAACCGGCAGAGTCTGCGCGATCCCATGCCACACATGCACTGATCGGCCGGCGGCACGAACGTACACGCGGCGTGCATTTCTGGCAGACTCGCCTGCGAAATAGGCAGTAACCAGGATTACCCTAAACCACCCAGACGATACGGACTGCCGCTAAGACCCGATCGCTCGCGCGGCCAGAAGACGGTGCCAATCTCAGCGCTCAGGCCGCCGTCGCAGACTCCGAGACAACCGAGATCAGCTTCTCAATAAGTTGATCCGGCCCGATCCCCTCCGCATCAGCATTGAAGTTGGTGAAGATGCGATGCCGAAGCACCGGCTTGGCGACGGAGCGAACGTCGTCGCAACTCACATTAAGCCGGCCATTCAGCAGCGCATGCGCTTTGGCGCCCAAAACCAGGTACTGCGCCGCACGCGGTCCGGCACCCCACGTCAGATAATCATTTACAAACGCCGGCGAATCCCCTTCTCGCGGCCGGGTCGCCCGCGCCAGACTTACCGCGTAATCGACAACATGATCGCTGACAGGCAACTTGCGCAAAATCTTTTGGACGTACAAAATGTCGCCGGCCGACAAAACCGTTTCCGGCTCCCCATCCAAATCCATCGTTGTTCGGCGGACGATCTGCTTCTCCTCGGAGCGCGAGGGATATCCAATGTTCACCATGAACATGAATCGATCGAGTTGCGCCTCTGGAAGCGGATAGGTGCCCTCCTGCTCGACAGGATTTTGTGTCGCCAGCACAAAAAACGGCAGGTCAAGCGAAAACGTCTGGCCGCCTGCCGTGACGTGATATTCCTGCATAGCCTGCAACAGTGCCGCCTGCGTCTT
>JBBQCK010000016.1:0-12575 GCA_038318605.1 Tepidisphaerales bacterium
CTCGAACCATTCTTTGGATGCTTGCGCTGCCTGCGACAATGTCGAAGCCCGATGATCCGCGGGACCATCGGGCTTCGGCTTTTTGATGCGCCTGGATGTCGAAAGTTCTCGCTATTTCGCCAGTTCGATGGCGCGTGCCCGCACATCCTCGATTGTACCGACGTACAAAAATGCCTGCTCCGGAAGATCGTCTGCCTTGCCGCTGATGATCTCCTCGAAGCTCCGCAACGTGTCGGCCAGCTTCGTATAGATGCCCTTTTTGCCAGTGAACTGTTCGGCGACGATGAACGGCTGGCTGAAAAAGCGTTCGATCTTTCTCGCCCGTCCGACGGTGAGCTTATCCTCTTCGCTCAATTCATCGACGCCCAGAATCGCGATGATGTCCTGAAGATCGCGATAGCGCTGCAGCATCTGCTGGACGGCGCGGGCGATGCGAAAGTGTTCTTCGCCCACAATTTCGGCGCTGAGCGCACGGCTGGACGATGCCAGCGGATCGACGGCGGGATAAATGCCCTTCGAGGCGATGCTGCGTTCGAGATAGATGAATGCGTCGAGGTGGGCAAAGGCGTTGGCCGGGGCGGGGTCGGTCGGATCGTCGGCCGGGACGTATACGGCCTGCACGCTGGTGATGGCGCCACCCTTGGTCGAGGTGATGCGCTCCTGAAGCTCGCCCATTTCCGTCGCCAGGGTCGGCTGATATCCCACGGCGCTGGGCATTCGGCCCAGCAGCGCAGACACCTCCGAGCCCGCCTGCGTGAATCGGAAGATGTTGTCGATGAACAAAAGCGTGTCAGCGCCGGTTTCGTCGCGGAAATATTCGGCCATCGTCAGCGCGCTCAGGGCGACGCGCAGACGCGCGCCGGGCGGCTCGTTCATCTGGCCGAAGACCATGACGGTCTGGTCGATAACGTGCTTGCCGGTCGAGCCGATTTCAGCTTCCTGCATTTCCAGCCAAAGATCGGTGCCCTCGCGAGTGCGCTCGCCGACGCCGGCGAACACCGAATAGCCGCCATGCTGCTGGGCGATGCGGGCGATAAGTTCCTGAATAACGACAGTTTTGCCCAGTCCCGCCCCGCCGAACAAGCCGGCCTTTCCGCCGCGAACGAAGGGCGTAAGCAGGTCAATAACCTTGATGCCGGTCTCGAAAACCTCGGCCTTGGGTGTGAGCTCGACGAACTCGGGAGGCTCACGATGAATTGGCCGGGTTTCAGTCGTATTGACTGGGCCTCGATTGTCGATCGGCTCGCCAAGGAGGTTAAAAACCCGTCCAAGCGTTTCCTTGCCCACGGGGACGGACACCGGCGCGCCAGTATCGGCGACATCCATTCCGCGCCTCAGTCCGTCTGTGGAGCCTAGGGCCACCGCCCGTACGCGCCCGCCGCCAAGATGCTGTTGCACCTCTCCGACGAGCGTATATCCATCGGCTGCCACACGAACGGCATTGTAAATGGCCGGTAGCTCGCCTTCGGCGAACTGCGCGTCAAACGTGGATCCAATGACCTGTGTAATGCGCCCGACGCCGCTCTTTTTCGTTGCGCCGGGTTTCTGGGTGGCGGTAGCCGACATGAATGATGTTCCTCAAGTGAAAATCTGCCGCACCGCCGGCCTGCCGATGCCCGGCAGGCCACTCCGATGCGCAAAAACCGATAATTAACCGTCCGCGCCAATTGCCTTTGGCCTGTCGCGGGATGAAGTATTGTAAGGCTGGCGTTCGAACTGGCAAGCGAGCGAATTGCGCTGGCAGGTTACTGGCTTTAAATCTACACGGCATCTGAAACAATCCGAAGATTCCTGTAAGGTTTTGGGCTTGCGGGCGGACTTATTCATGGATGGGCCAGATGGAAACAGTGGCAGTACCTGATGGCGATGGCAAGTTGCTGGCGTTGTTCGCCGAACTTCGCGACGAAAGCGCATTTACGGCGCTTCTGAATCGGCACGGCCAGATGGTCATGTCGGTCTGCAGATCCGTGTTGGGCAATACTGCTGATTCGGAGGAGGCCACCCAGGCGGTTTTTCTGACGCTGGCACAAAAGGCGGCGATTCCTTCAGTGCAATCGCATCTGGTCGGCTGGCTGCATCGGGTGGCGTGGTACATCAGCACTCGTGCGGTCGCCGCTAGAGAAACGCGCCGCCGCCATGAAAAGGAGGCCGCGAGGATGAAGCGGGAAATCGGTTCATCGCGCAAGGAGGAAGTAGACGAGCAACGCCTGCATGCCAGCCTGGCGAATCTGCCGGAAAAATATCGGGCGGCAATTATCCTCCACTATGTGGAAGGGCGTTCGCATCAGGAGGCGGCTCAGATGGCGGGATGCAGCATCGACGCATTGGCCGTGCGGCTTCACCGCGGCCGCGAGATGCTCCGCGGCCGGCTGAATAAACGCGGGCTTACGGTGTCGTCAGCCGCGCTGGCGGGGACATTCGCCGGACAGTCGGTCGCATCGATGTCACCGCATTTTGTATTGAGTACCGCCAGAGCTGCCATGGCGCTCACGACGGGGTCCCTGCCATCGCAGATCGGGGTTTCGGGCGGCGCTTTGGCGCTGGCTGACGAGGCGATGCGCATGCTGCTTCGGGCCAAGATCAAGGCGTTGGCGACGGTCGCGACTCTTCTCATTGTGCTGGGCGTGGCGCTACCGGCCCTGATCACTTCGACGAGGCGTGCCGATCGACAGGCTGTCGGAACCGCCGTAAAGGCCATCGAGCCGACGACCAATTCAACCGCAGCCGCGCAGGTTATTACGGGCTTGATCAAGCGGGTCACTGAAACCTCAATCGACATATTCCGGCAGAACGGCGAGACGGTAATCGTCCCGGCAAATGCGAGCACGGCGATACAGATCGACGGCAGGCAGGCCACACTCGCGGAATTAAAAAATGACATGAGTGCGGCGGCATTTATTAATTCAGGTCAACCCGCGACCGAAGTGCGTGCCTTTACGGACGCGACCCTTCGTACCCCAAAATGAACTTCGCACAGTAGAGATTGCAACGGTCAAAATACGCAGGCGACTTGAGGCGGTTCAGCGATCGACTCACCGGAGATGCTGCGCGCCTTAAACAGGCTGGTCGGCCGAATTGCACCATGTTTTACTGAAAGGTCATCACGATGAGCAAAAGTTTTCACCTCTTGGCGGCGCTGGGAATAATGAGCATGGCGTTCCACGAAGCCAACGGGCAGATGGTCTTCGCCATCACCAACGCAGGAGGCGCCACTCCGCAGATGGTTGCGGGATTTACGCAGGCCGGCGCGATGTGGTCGGCGCGATTCAATGATCCCATCACCATCAACATTCGCATCAATGCGATGGCTCTGCCGGCCAACGTCATTGGGCACACCGACAGCTTCTACGATCCATATTCGTACATTTCCGCACGAAGCGCTCTTCTGAATGACCGCAAGACGGCTGACGATGTTTCGAGCACGGACAATCTCCAGGCTGGTGCGGTTTTTTCGATGTTGATCAACCGGACGGCGAACAACCCGGCGGGGATGGTCAGCGCGACGCCCTATTTTGACACTGGGCTTGGTGGCTTGGGCCAGGCGGGCCCGGAGAACAACAGCACGGTGAGGATCACGTCGGCGAACGCAAAAGCGATGGGACTCATTCCCGGAAATAGCACCGGCCTCGATGGCATTATTACATTTTCGACGCAGAACTACTTCGACTTTGACAGGAGCAACGGCATTGCTGCCGACAAAATCGACTTCGTAGGAATTGCCGCACATGAAATCGGGCACATGTTGGGATTCGTCAGCGGCGTTGATGTGCTTGGAGGAAATGCCGTGGCGCCAGGGCTGAATGACAATCAACTGAAGTTTGTTACGCCTCTCGATCTCTTTCGCTTCTCGACCAGAAGCATCGGCGCCGGCGGCGGGCTGGGGGTGAATGACTGGACGGAAGATGACACCGTCAAATACCTCTCCGTTGATGGCGGCCTGACGCCGGTGGCCGAATTCTCGACCGGCGCGATCTTTGAGGCATCGCATTGGAAGGACGACATGGGCCTTGGCATCATGGACCCGAGCGCCAATGGAGGAGAGTTTCTATCATTCACCAACAATGACTTACGCGCCTTTGATGTGATTGGCTATGACCGCGTTGTACCGGAACCGTCGATGGCGTTTTTGGCAACAATCGGGCTGGGAATCGCCGGGATGAATCGACGCCGGCGATGCGAGGATTCTGTAAAATAGCAATTGGCACGTTAACGTTGTTCGCCACGATCCGCCCGGAGCCGATGGGCAGGATGATATCGAACTGAACCCCTCTCAGCCGACTGTTACAAGATGACAACGACCATCACCAGCCCGCGTGTTCTCTGTTTCAAGGCGATTTTGTTTGTCGTTCTGGGACTACTGGCCTGCGGGTTAATAGTTCTCGAAATGCCGTCATTAAAAATCGCCGCGCTACTGGCAGTGGCGGTGTGGGCATTTGCTCGTGCGTATTATTTCGCTTTCTACGTTATCGAACATTACGTCGATTCGACCTACCGATTTGCCGGACTGAGATCGGCCGTGCGCTTTCTGCTCAGTCGAAAGTCAGAGCGAAGCTGAGTGATGATTCTCGAAGTCGGACAAAGTTCGAATTTGTGAACCGTCGTGCTTTGCATGACGCTGCTTCACCATTTAATCTCTCCCCACTTCACTCGGAAATGTCGCCTCAAGCCAGATGCAATCGGTTTTGGTTTTCAACCTTGGATTGCTCATGTGGGCCGGCAGGAGGATGGTTTCTCCGGCGTTCAGCGTTGTCGGATCATCGTGGATGTCGGTTTGGATTTGGGCTTCACCGTCCAGCATGATCCAAATGGCAGGCTGGTCGTACGGGATGGGCTCCTCGACGCCCTGACTGAATCGGACTTTTTCCAGAACGAAAAAAGGGGAAGCTACAAGGCGGGTTACCGTAGTGAATGGGCCGGCCACATGGCTGCGCGGAGGCATTGGTGGTGACGGAGAAAAGTCGATGCATTCCATTGCTTCCCTGACATGCAGCCTGCGCGGCCGGCCGGTTGATGAGTCGAGACGGTTGAAATCGAAGACGCGAAAGGTGGTGTCGCTGGGAGTTTGAACCTCGGCGGCCAGGATACCAGCACCGAGGGCGTGGACTTGGCCGCTCGGGAGATAATGGCAGTCGCCGGCGCGTACGGGTATTTGCTCCACATATGCTTCGACGTCTCCGGCGGCAATGGCGGCTGAAAACTGCGCCGGTGTCGTGGCGGGCTTCAGCCCTTTGTACATCATCGCGTCTGGATCGGCTTGGATGATGTACCAGGCTTCGCTTTTCAGATGGGCCGAGGGGTGGCGGGCAGCGTATTTTGCATCAGGGTGAACTTGGATCGAAAGATTCTCGCGTGCATCCAGAAATTTGACCAACAGCGGAAATTGGCCGTGCGGCGCGGGCCTGATGTTTCCGAGCAATGCCGTTTGTTGTGAGGTCATCAAATCATGGAGTGTCCAACCGGCCAGCGGGCCGTTTTCGATGGCGGCGCTCAGCCACTGCCCATTGTCAGCGACGGCACCGGGGGGAAAGTCGTAGATCTCCCAGCTTTCGCCGACCGGGCCGGGTGGAATGGGCTTGTTCAAAATCGATTGCAGTTTTCGGCCGCCCCAGATTTTTGGCTGAAACAGCGGCTTGAATTTGAGCGGATAAAGTGCCATGTGCGTCTGTCTTAGCGGTGCGGTGGATAGGCGTTTGCTCGTCGGCTAAAGTGCCGGTATCAAATCGGCCAACTGGCCGGTGTATAACCCGAACGGCCGGGTGCTGACAACGCCCCGGCGGGCCGATCGGCCTGGCCGGCGGACAACTGATGATGGCGCTGCTCTAAGCGCCGCGAGGAAAAGCCCGTCTGATGTCTCAAAACTCCAATGGCGTTGCGGTTGCTCCCGCTCCCCTGCCCTCGGCGGCGACGGTGGGGAGCAATGGCGACCGCAAGCATTTCGTCGTGGACACCAATGTCCTGTTGCACAACCCCAATTCGATCTTCATGTTCGCCGACAACGAAGTGGTAATTCCATTTCAAGTCATTGAGGAACTCGACAAATTCAAGACTCAAAATGACGATTTGGGGCGTAACGCCCGGACGGTGATCCGCCACCTTGATCGGCTGCGCGCCAAGGGAAATCTGGCGGCCGGCGTTGTGGTTCCCGAAACAGGCGGCAGCGTGCGGATCGTGCTTGATGAAGATCAGCAGCTTGGCCCGCATCTGCGCACCGATTCGCCCGACAACCGCATCATCGCATCCGCCTGGCACTTGGCGCGCGACGGAAAACGTGTCGTGTTCGTATCGAAGGACATCAACGCCCGGATCAAGAGCGATACGCTGGGCATTCACGCCGAGGATTTCGAGTCGCAAAAAGTCGATTTTGACAAGCTCTTCACCGGCTGGCGCGAGATCAAGGTTCCGGCCCATGTGATGACGGAGCTGTTTCGCCAAAAGGCAATGGCACCGCCGGCGACGGATCTAGTTGCCAACGAATTTGTATTGCTACGCGATGAGATGGATGAGGCGCACACAGCGCTGGCGCGATTTCGGCTGGACACGGGAAAGTTAATGCCGATCCGGCCGCGCCGGAATCCGGTGTTCGGCATTTTACCGCGCAATTTACAGCAGGGAATGGCGCTCGATCTGTTGCTCGATGATAGCGTGAAGCTGGTTTCGCTGATCGGATCGGCCGGGACGGGTAAGACGCTGCTGGCGATCGCCGCCGGCATGAACAAGGTGCTGAATGAGCAGGCGTACCAAAAGCTGCTGGTTGCCCGGCCGATCATGCCGCTTGGCCGGGACATCGGCTATCTGCCCGGCGGCAAGGACGAAAAGCTGACACATTGGATGCAGCCGATTTTCGATAACATGGGCTATCTGCTGAGTAATCGCCTGGGAACAGAGGGAGGCACCGCCCACGCGGCAGGGCTTTCGACCGTCGAGCAGCGCATCCAGCAGCTCGTGGACAGTGGGCAGGTGGTCATGGAACCCCTAACCTACATCCGCGGGCGCAGCATTCCGCACCAGTTCATGATCGTGGACGAAAGCCAGAACCTGACGCCGCATGAGGTGAAGACAATCGCCAGCCGCGTGGGGGAGGGCACAAAGCTAGTGCTTACGGGCGATCCGACGCAGATCGACAACCCATATCTCGACGCCAGCAGCAACGGTCTGTCGTTTTTGGTCGAGAGGTTGAAGGGGCAGGGCCTTGTCGGGCATGTAACGCTGGAAAAGAGCGAACGCTCGGAATTGGCGAGCCTGGCGGCGGCGCAGTTGTAGAGCCCGGCGGAAATTAAATGCCGGCCGACATTGCAGCGTTTTTTGGATACAATTGTCCCAGCATGTCTCAGGCACATTCAATTTATTCGCAGAAGAAGATGACGATAGAGGAGTATCTGGAGTTTGAGCGGACTTCAGAAGTGAAGCACGATTTCGTCGATGGGGATTTGATCGACGTGCGTGCCATGGCGGGCGGTTCGGCGAATCACAGTGTCATAACATTGAATTGGGGAGCGGCACTCCTGCGGCGACTGAATGGCAAGCCCTGCCGGGCATTCGACAGCAACCTCAAAGTTCGCGCGCAACACAGTGTGAAATTTCGTTATCCCGACTTGAGCGTGGCATGCCCACCTTTGGAGTTTGATCCACAAGAGAGCGCTCAACTTACTCTGTTGAACCCAAAGCTGATTATCGAAGTGCTGTCAGATTCCACCGAAGCGCGGGATCGCGGTGTCAAGTTCGCAGAGTACCGGGAGATCGCTTCATTCTAGGAATATGTGCTTGTGGCACAACATATGCCATCCATCGAGAAGTATTACCTTCAGGATGACGGGCAATGGTTTGTCGATTTCAGCAGTGGGATCGACAGTTTGGTCCGGCTGCTGTCGTTGGACATTGAAATTCCGCTGGAAGAGGTTTATGCCGGTGTGGAGTTCCCTTCAGAAGCCCTGGCGAAGTCGGCGACGGGCGACGGGGTAGCGGTGGAGCGGCTTGGCTGATTTGAGACGATGCGGGGGGTTATTGCCCCCTTTTGGCATCATGATGCGTATCCTGCGCTCTTGATATGACTCATGTTTTGCGATAGTTTTCGCCGTTTCCCGGTCATCCGGAGAGACGATTTGCCCCCCTGCCGGCCGGTCCGGGCTGGACACGGGGGTTTTGCCGTTCAACGGTGCCGTAGATTGGTGTGGGTCAAGTTTGGGTAGAAGCAGGAGATTGCCTTGATTATCGTGATGCAGTCACAGGCGCCGGAGGATTCGATTGATCGCGTCATCGCCGAGATCAAGCGGATGGGCGCGCAGGCGCACCTCAGTCGCGGGCAATATCGCACGGTCATCGGCGCCGTGGGCGAAGAAACCGATCTCGATCAGGTGCATCTGGCTGCGCTGGACGGCGTTGAAAAAGTTGTCCCGATCATGAAGCCGTACAAACTCGCCAGCCGCGAGTTTCACGAGGATGACTCAGTGGTGACAGTGGGGGGGGGGAAAGTTCCTGGCGTAAAGATTGGCGGGCGTCATGCGGTATGCATCTCCGGGCCCTGTGCAATCGAAGGGGAAGAGATGCTCAATCGCATCGCGCGCCATGTGCGCGATGGCGGGGCGACGATTCTTCGCGGCGGCGTGTACAAGCCGCGCACCAGCCCCTACAGCTTTCAGGGCCACGGTCTGCCAGCGCTCAAGTGGATGCGCGCCTGCGGCGACGAACTGGGCATGCCCATTTGCGTTGAAGTGATGGACACGCGACAGGTCGCGGAGATGGAACCTTACGTCGATTGCTTTCAGATCGGCGCGCGCAACATGCAGAACTTCGATCTATTGCGCGAGGTGGGCAAGACGCGCCGCGCCGTGCTGCTGAAACGCGGCCTGGCCGCGACCGTCAAAGACTGGCTGCTCAGCGCGGAATATGTCCTCAGTCAGGGCAATCGCGATGTGATACTGTGCGAGCGCGGCATCAAGACATTTGAAGATTCGGTGCGATATACGCTCGACATCACAAGCATACCGGTGATGCAGCAGCTGACGCACCTTCCGGTGGTGATCGATCCGAGCCACTGCTGCGGCAAGCGCGACTGGGTTGCGGCCGTCGCGGCAGCGGGGATCGCGGCGGGCGCACATGGCCTGATCGTTGAAGTCCACTACTGCCCCAGCGAAGCACTGTGCGACGGCCCGCAGGCGCTGCTGCCGGAGGCGTTTGGCGAACTCATGCATCAGTTGCGGCAGATTGCGGCAATTGTTCACAAGAGCTTCGCGGAAATCGGCCAGCCGGTTGAAGCCTGATTTGGTATTGCTCCGCCGCGTGTGCGGCGAAGTATTTGTTTGAACCTCAGCCTGAAAGCTTCATGCGTATTTCGTTCGTCGCCGGCAACTGGAAAATGAATACAAGCCGCGCGGCCGCCATTGACCTGGCGAAGTCGATCACGGCAGGTGCGCCGAGCGCTGGCGTGCAGATCGGCGTTGCGCCGCCGTTTGTTTATCTCGACGCGGTTGGCGCGGCGCTTTCGGGCGGTCGGGTCATGCTCGGCGCGCAGGATGCGTGGTATGCGTCGAATGGGGCATACACTGGCGAGATTTCGCTGGAAATGTTGAAGGACCTCGGCGTGAAATTCTGCCTCGCCGGACATAGCGAGCGTCGGCATGTGATCGGAGAGACGCCGGAGCTCATCGGGAAAAAGGCGGCCGCCATTTACGCCGCGGGGCTGACACTTGTTCATTGCGTCGGCGAAAAGCTCGAACAGCGCGACGCCGGCCAGACACTTCCGGTCGTTCAGGCGCAGCTCGATGAATTGGATAAAAGCGCGATGCAGGATCCGGATCGGCTTGTGATTGCATACGAGCCCGTCTGGGCGATCGGCACCGGCCGAAATGCGACGGATGCGCAGGCGCAGGAAGTTCACGCCTACATTCGAGAATCGCTGGGCAAGATGTGGAATCGGTCGTTCGCGGATCGTGTGCGCATCCAGTATGGCGGCAGCATGAAGCCGGAAAACGCGGCCGGCCTTATGGCCCAGCAGGATGTGGACGGCGGCCTGATCGGCGGCGCGGCACTGAAGGCGGACAGTTTCCTTGCGATCGCCAACGCCGCAAGGGAGAGTTGAAGTACGGTGAGTCGCCGGGACAATCCTGCGCGAATGTATTTTCGCGACGGTTCAACGAACCAGCAATCGATCGACCTATTTGACGGACAACGCCATGGGAACATTTTTCTTCTATTTATTGTTGATTGCGTTCATTCTGTCGGCCCTGCTTTTGATCGGGCTGATCCTGATTCAAAAAGGACGGGGCGGCGGACTTGCTGGCGCTTTCGGTGGCGGGGGCGGCGGCAACACTGCTTTTGGCGCCAAAACGGGCGACGTGCTGACCTGGGCCACCAGCATATTGTTTGGGCTCTTTCTGCTCCTCGCAGTCGCATTGAATCTTGTGGCGCGATCGCGCCATGAGCATCGCGCCGGGGTCGCGCCCGAAGTTCAGTCAATTGCGCCGCACGTAAACGGCGACGGTATCGGCGCGGGTTCAGGCCGAGCGATCTGATCCGTAGGGCCACGCAGCGAGGATTTCTGAATGATTGTGAGCATGACGGGTTTTGGTGACGCGGCCGCCGAACGCAGCGGCAGCCACTATTCCGTTGAAATCCGTTCGCTGAACAACCGCTTTTTCAAGGCGGTCATCAAGCTGCCGGAAAATGTTGCGGGAATGGAGCCGGAGCTTGAAACGATCCTGCGGGAGAAGCTGGGACGCGGTTCGATCACCTATGTCCTGAAGATGCGCAGTGAAGGCGCCGAAGCGGCCGGCTACATCAACGTCGCGGTGCTTCGATCGTATCTGGATCAACTCAAGGCCATTCCAGAATTGACTCAGGACGGGCAGATTGACCTGGCTGCATTGCTTCAATTGCCCGGCGTCTGCGACGAAGCGCGCGATCAAAGTGATGAAATCATCCGCCACGGCGATGCGATCCGCGACCTGTCACGAAAGGCGATGGATAAGTTGCTGGCGATGCGCCAACGCGAGGGACAGTCGCTTTTTGAAGATTTAATGAAGCACGGCCGGGAGATCGGCGCAGATCTGGAAGAGATTTCGAAGCGCGCGCCGTCGGTCATCGACGATTATCACCGCCGTCTGACTCAGCGCGTAAATCTGCTGTTGAGCAAGGCGGAGCTGCAGGTCAATCAGGCGGACCTGTTGAAGGAAGTGGCTGTGTTTGCCGAACGTGCGGACATCAGCGAGGAAATTCAGCGGCTGGGAAGTCATGTCAGCGCCTTCGAGCAGGCGTGCCGCAGCGGCGAACATGCGGGGCGAAAGCTCGATTTCATCACGCAGGAAATGCTGCGCGAAGCAAACACGATTGCCAGCAAGGCAAATGACTCGGAGATCGGCCGGCGTGTGGTCAACATCAAGGGCGCCATCGATCGTTTGAAGGAACAGGTTCAGAACGTGGAATAGAGGGCACTGCATTGAGCGGCGCGGTTCATCATGGCTTGTTGATCGTACTTGTCGGGCCATCGGGCGTCGGCAAGAGCACCATTTCGCGCCAGTTGGCGGAGCGGATGAAGGTGCGCTACATCGCGAGCGCGACCACTCGGCCGCGCGCGGAGGGGGACCAGGACGGTAAAACCTACGATCATGTGACGCGTCCGGAGTTTTACCGGCGGCTCGATTCCGACCAGTTTCTCGAATATGCCCAGGTCTACGGTGAGCTTTACGGCACCCCAAAACACCCCGCGCTGGACTGGCTGGGGGAGGGGCAGGACGTTTTGCTGGAAATTGACGTCCAAGGGGCCCTTCAGGTGCGGTATGAGTATCCGGATGCGCTGTTGATCTTTATATTGCCGCCCGATGAGCCTACACTGTTGCAACGGCTGACCGACCGCGGGCGGGACAGCGAAGAGGATATTGCCAAGCGATTTAGAGCGGCGCGCCGCGAAGTGCATATGGCGAAAGGCAGCCGGGCGTTCGATTACATGGTGATCAACGACAGGCTCGATCGGGCGGTTGACGAAATCGCAAAGATCATCAAGCACAAGCGATCAGGCGGCATTTGATCCACAGGTTTCATGTGCCGCGGAGAATTTTACACCCCAAGGAACTATGATCGAAGCTCTCAAAAGCGATGAAATCGTGAACAAAGTCGGCGGCCGGTTCAAGCTGACGGCGCTGATTCAAAAGCGTATCCTCGAGCTCATGGACGGCGCCCGGCCATTGGTTGAGCGCGTCGGCCACATGACTGACCTCGAGGTGGTCATTCAGGAAGTTTTGCAGGACAAGATCGCGATCGACTACGTCGAAAGCGGCATCCTCGAACCCGACTGATCTCGTGCGCGCATTCGGTCGCCCGTCGCTTGCATATTGGCGGGCAATTTGTGTTGCGCGCGTTTTATTCCATGGCCTCCCCTGCCTCAACTTCGGCATTGAAAGGCCGCGAGATCATTGTCGCGGTCTGCGGGGGCATTGCGGCGTACAAGGTCGCAGAGGTCGTCTCGCGTTTCGTGCAGCGCGGCGCGGGCGTGACGGTTTGCATGACGCCGGAGGCGACGCAGTTTGTCGGACCGTTGACGTTCCAAGCACTCAGCGGCCGGCCGGTGCGCACGGACCCTTTCA
>JBBQCK010000017.1:0-12394 GCA_038318605.1 Tepidisphaerales bacterium
GCGACTCTTCATTCAGCAACGAAGCAACCGCTAGCACGCCCGCGCTGCCGCAGCCGCCGATCGCGCCGACGAATCTGACGGCCAACGCATTCAGCGCCACCCAGATTAATCTTGCGTGGCTCGATAACGCCACCACGGAAACCAGCTATCGCATCGAGCGAAAAACTGGCATCAACGGCACCTGGGCGACCGCCGTCACGCTTGGTGCCAACACCACAACCTACCAGCAGACGGGCCTATCGGAATTGACGACCTATTACTTCCGCGTCTTTGCTGTCAACGCCAGCGGCGATTCCGCGCCGTCAGACGAAGCCAGCGCCACCACGCCGGCGCTGCAGACACCCTACGCAGGCGTCATCGCAATCCCGGGGACCGTTCAGGCCGAAAACTTCGACAACGGCGGCCAGGGCATCTCCTACTTCGATGCCGATCCAGCAAACCTCGGCGGCCAGTATCGTTCGACCGGCGTTGACATCGAAACGAGCGTCGATACCGGCGGCGGCTATCAGGTCAGCTACATCAAGGCCGGCGAATGGCTTGAATACTCGGTCAATGTTGCCACCGACGGCGTTTATACTTTTGACGCGCGAGTATCTTCCGCCACCAACGGCGGGAAGTTCCACATGGAACTGAACGGCGCCGACAAAACCGGCTTGATCACCATCGCCAACACCGGCGGCTGGAGCAACTGGGCAAACGTCTCCAAATCAGGGATTAACCTGTTGGCCGGCAATTATGTCATGCGCGTTTATTTCGATTCCGCCGTTACCGCCGGCCAGTACCTTGGGAACATCAACTGGTTCAGATTCACACTGAATCCGACTGCTCCGGCTGCGCCGTCGGGTCTTGGCGTTGTGGTCGGAGGCAGCTCCCAGTTAAACCTGAATTGGATCGATAATTCATCCAACGAAACGGGATTCAAAATCGAGCGCAAGACCGGTGCGGGCGGCACCTGGGCGCAGATCGCAACTGTCGGCGCGAATGTAACGACGTATCAGAACATTGGCCTTTCCTCCTCGACAACCTATTACTATCGTGTTCGAGCAAATAATGCCTCAGGCGATTCGAGCTACTCTGCCGAAGCATCCGCGACAACCTCTTCCTCGGGACCTGCGCGCTCGCCCTATTCGGGCACGCCAATCGTCGTCAGCGACACTATTGCGACGACGATCGAGGCGGAATACTTCGACAATGGCGGACAGGGCGTCGCTTACAATGACTCGACCATCGGCCGATATGGCAATGGCGCGCTTCGCCCCTCCGAACGCGTTGATCTCGAAATCAGCAACGACACCGGCGGCGGCTACAATCTCGCATATGTTACGGCCGGCGAATGGCTGGAATATACGATCACAATCGCGCAGACCGGCACGTACCGTCTTGACGCCCGCGTTGCGACCGGAAGCTCGGGCGGTAATTTCCATGTCGAGATCGGCGGCACCAATGTCTCCGGCGCCATGACATTGGCGAAGACGGGCGGGCCGCAGGCCTGGACCACCGTCAGCAAGAGTGGCATCAGCCTGACGGCCGGCACCTATGTCCTTCGGCTGGCGATCGATTCATCCGTCGTGGCCAATCAGGATATTGGCAATATCAACTGGATTCGCTTCACCCCGGAAGCCGTGCCTGCTCAGGCCGTCTTCAACATGACGACAACGATCTGAGCGATCAGATGAAGTGAACCCAAGACAGTTGCTCGATTTGCAAATTGTCCCAGTCCGCCGAGGTCGCCGGCGGCATTGGTGGGTTTGGCACTTCTGCCCGACACCGGCGGCTGGCCGACGTTTGCGTCGCCTATGCAACCCGCCCGTCGCGTCATACGATCCTTCGCCGTGCGGGCAGCGGCGAATATCTTCATCATCATAGCAGCGCTCGCCTGCGCGGCGCAGTTTTCCTGCAATCGCAAAACGCCAGACCGCAAAGATGCGACCTCCCCGCGCGTCGCATCGCTTGTGCCGTCGGCGACCGATCTGATTGTCGGCATGGGGGCGGGGGATCATTTGGTGGCGGTGAGCAATTTCGAGGTTGATCGCCTTGAGACGCGGGGACTTCCGCGCGTCGGGGATTTTCAGGAAGTGGATTGGGAACAACTCGCCGTCTGCCGTGCCGAAGTGATGATTGTTTTCATGTCTGAAGATCGCCTTCCACAGGGACTGCGCGATCGGGCGCAACAGATGAATCTCCGGCTTGTGAACGTGCGCCCCGAGACACTGGCGGATGTTTTCACCGAACTCCACAAGCTCGGCGACGTCGTGCATGAACCGCAAAAAGCTGCGGCGGCCGCAATGGTCGTGCAGGGCCAGCTTGATAGCGTGAAGCATCGCGTGGCCGGCCGGCCGACGGTTTCGGGTTTGATCGTCCGCGAAGCCGATGGCAGCGGCTTCGCCGGCACGCAAAACTTTCTCGACGATCTGCTGAATCTTGCTGGTGGAACCAATGCCGTGCGCGCGGCGGGGTGGCCATCGCTCGATGCGGAGATGGTGCAGTCGCTCGACCCCGAAGTCATCTTTCTGCTGCTGCCCGGCGCTTCGCGGCAGGTGATTGATGATGCGCAGCGTCTCTGGGCATCGCGGCCAAACCTCCGCGCCGTGCGCAATGGCCGAGTCGTGCTGTTGACCGATTCATGGGTGCTGCAGCCGGGCATTCATGTCGGCGACCTGGCGGAGCGATTCGCGGCCGCGCTGCATCCCGAAGCCGCCACGCGCCCAACGACCCTGCGAGGTTTGCAGTGAAGCGATGGAGCGCGAAGAGCGCCCTTCAGTACGCCGGTGCGGCGGCCCTGTTGTGGGCTGTTGTTGCCGGCGCGTGCCTGTTTGTTGGATCGACCACGGCAGGGCGTTTTGACATACCCACCAGTGCGGCACTGTCGCTGCGGCTCGAACGGGTATGGGTGGCGTCGCTGGTCGGCGCGGCGCTGGCGGGCGCCGGAGTTGCGTATCAGTCGATCCTGAGAAACCCACTGGCAGACCCGTACCTCCTTGGCGTCAGCAGTGGCGCTTCGCTTGCGGGGTATCTCTGGCAGTTCGCGTTCGCCGCCGGCATCGCGGCCGCTCTAAGCCAGCAGGCGGCGTCGTTTGTCGGCGCGGCGGTTTCGGTCGTGGTTGTCTTTGGCGTCGCCGGACGCCGCGGCCGGCTCGATCCGGTCACACTCCTGCTCACCGGCGTGATTGTCAATGCCCTCAACGCTTCACTCTTTCTCCTCATAAACGCTTTGATCAAAGATCCGCCCGGCGCGGGCGGGCCAATCAGCTTTATTGTCGGAGGCATCCGCACAAACCTGACAAGCCACCAGATGATCGCGGCGGCCGTGATCGTGGCCGGTGGTTGGATACTGCTCTGGTCGCTCAGCGGCCAACTCGCGGCGGCAGCGCTTGGAGACGCCGAGATTGAATCGCTTGGTATTTCCATACAGCGCCTGCGCTGGATCGCGCTGGGCATCGCATCGCTCATTACCGCGGCTGCGGTCGCAGTCAGTGGGCCGATCGGATTTGTCGGGTTGGTTTGCCCGCACCTGGCGAGGCGATTTGTCGGACCCGATCCGCGCCGGCTACTACCTGTCGCGACGGCGCTCGGCGCCGCGTTGCTGGCGCTGGCGGATGCGGCAACGCGTTATCTTGCAGGTCCGTCGCGCGCCGCGACGGTTCTTCCTGTCGGTGTATTGACCGGACTGCTTGGCGGGCCGTTTTTCCTGTTCCTTTTGCTTCAGGGGAGGCGATCGCGAGCACCGCATGCGGGGGGCCTGTCGTGACCAACCTCGCAGCGCTGCTTGAAGCGCGCAATCTATCGTTTGCCTATGAGCCCGCCAAACCGATTCTGCGCGGCGTCGATCTAAAATTGCGATCGGGTGAGGTCGTCGCATTGCTCGGGCCTAACGGCAGCGGGAAAAGTACACTACTCAGCTGCCTTACCGGCCATCTTCGAGGCGGCGGTGAAGTTCGGCTCGCTGGCAACAACCTCGCACGTCTTCCCAGACGCGCGGTTGCGCGCCAGCTTGCTTACCTGCCGCAATTTCCAACCTTCGAGCCCGGCCAGAGCGTTGGCGATGTGCTGCGGATTGGCCGGGCGCCGTATCTCGGTGCGTTCGGCATCGAATCGAACAACGATCTTGAAATAGCTCGGCAGACCGCGCAACGCCTTCAACTCCAGGACATGATGAATCGGCCGATGGATGAACTCAGCGGCGGCCAGCGCCAGCGCGTTTTCATCGGCCGGTGCCTTTGCCAGCAACCTCAGGCCCTGCTGCTCGATGAACCGACTACAGGTCTTGACCTGCGCCATCAGGCCGAACTTTGCCGTCTCGTTCAAACACTGTCGCGCGACAACAACATCGCCATCCTCATGGCCACCCACGATCTCAACCTAGCGGGCGCAATTGCGGACAGGATTCTGCTGCTCGATGATGGCGCCATCGTACGGCAGGGGGTTTCTTCGGATGTTCTTCATCCTGAAACGCTGCATGGCGTTTACGGCGTGCGCATGCATCGAATCGAGGCTGCGGGCGAAGCACCTGCGCTGCGCATGGAATGGCTCTCTGCGCCGGATCAGCCTTGATGATTCATCGGCCGGCGAAGCATCAACTTTGTAGTTTGAGAAATCGTTGCAGCCCGTCGGTCGGGCGCTGATTGAGAATGTAGTCGGCCGTACCCTCGGCCGTGATGCGCCCATCCTCCATGAACACGATGCGATCGGCCGTCTCGCGTGCGAATGCGATGTCGTGCGTGACGACCAGCATCGTGCGTCCCTCGGCCGCAAGCTGGCGAATCACCCGGAGCACCTCGCGGGTCATCAGCGGATCGAGTGCCGAAGTACACTCGTCAAACAGCAGCACATCCGGGTTCATCGCCAGCGCACGGGCGATTGCCACCCGCTGCTGCTGCCCGCCCGAAAGCGTGCCCGGGTCGCAGGGATGTTTCTCCCACAGGCCGACTTTGTCGAGCATTTCGCGGGCAATGTTTGCCGCTTGCGATTTTGGCCTGCCCTGCACTCGCACCGGGCCGCACATGACGTTCTGCAACACCGTCATGTGAGGAAAAAGATGTATGCGTTGAAAAACCATCCCCAAATGTTGACGAAGCTGCCGCGCCGCGGCCTTTTCGGCGCGCGATGGATGGTGCCCGATTGGTCGGCCCTCGCTCACAACTTCGCCGCGCAGCCGCACACGTCCGCGTTCGTACGATTCGAGCATGTTGATGCAGCGCAAAAGCGTGCTCTTGCCAGATCCGTTTTCCCCCAGAATCACCACCGCCTCGCCCCGCGCCACGCGCAGATTGATTCCATTGAGCACCGGCTTTGTGCCATAACGCTTATGGAGATCATCGATCTCGATGATGGCCGTGCTGTCGGCGCGCGGCGCGTGGTGCGCCGATGCCTCTGCGGAAGCTGGATGCGGCTCAGTGTCCATGCGGCTGCTCCAGATGAAGTTCCGGCGCGCCGCGAACCTTCAGGCGCTGTTCGAGATGCCTGCCCAGCGCGTAACAGGCCAGCGATAGAACCAGGTATATTGCGGCGGCCGCCACCAGCATCTGCGGCGCAATGAACTTCGCCCGGCCAATGCTTTCGGCCACCGTCAGCAATTCCTTGACTCCGATTACATAAACCAGACAGCTATCCTTCAGCATCGCGATCAAATCATTGATCAGCGGCGGCACAACGATGCGAAACGCCTGCGGCAGCACCACCACAAACTGGCTTTGCGATTCGGACATGCCCAGTGCCAGCGCCGCTTCGCGCTGGCCTTTGTCCACGGCTTGGAGGCCGGCGCGCAGCACCTCGGCCTCGTACGCCGCGTAATTTGCCGCCAGACAGAACACGCCGACGGTAAAATTATCCCACGTCAACAGGTCGGTGTTCAGCCATTCTCCCAGTCGCGGCAGGCTGAAATAAACCACGAAAATCTGCACGACCAGCGGCGTGCCGCGCATCATTTCGATGTAAATTGCGGCCGGCCATTTGAGCCATCCGCGCCGCGACAGCCGCATACCCGCCAGCGCGAGCCCCCCAATCGTGGCAACCGGCATTGCGATCGCAGTTAAAAGAAGAGTCACGCCGCTGGCTCGGATCAGCGCGGGCAGCGACAGCGTGTGGATGAGGTAATCCCACATGGACGGGCATCAGTGGCTGCTGGTGGCGGTCGAGGGTGTAGAATCGTTCAAGCCGATTTCGCGCTGGCTCGGCGTCCAGATGCCCCACTTGTGATAAGTGGCCGACAGCTCACCGTTTTCCTTCATTGTCTTCAGTACGCTGTCGAGCTCGTTCAATAGTGCATCGTCGCCTTTGCGTACTGCGACGGCATATTTGCCGGGGCTGAATGTAGCGGGCACGTTGTATAACTTTGGCGCGCGATCTGCCGACGCGTAGTAAGCCGCGATGATGTCTTCTTGTAAGACCGCGTCCACCCGGCCGATTTCAAGCTCGCGATAGGGCGTCTCTGAGTCGGCAAGCTGCGTCAGCAGATCGTCCGTCCAGCTGGCCGCGAGAAGCACGTTGTTCGCCTCGGCGGCTTTAAGCGTGGCGATCTTGTGCCCCTTCAGATCGTCGAGTGACTTGTATCGATCCTTGTCTGCCGACCGAACCGTGAGTTGCTGGCGATAGACATAATAAGGTTCGGTAAAGCCAACCTGCCCGGCGCGATCCGTGTTGATCTCGATGCCGTTCATCACCATGTCGCATCGCTTGGCGCGCAAGTTGTCGATCAGGGCGTCCCATTGGGTGGCGACCATCTCATGCCGCACGCCCATGTGCTTCGCCACGGCGTCCATGATGTCCATCTCGAAACCGATGACGCGCTTGTTCGATGGATCGGCCGGATCAAAAAAAACAAACGGAGCGCCGCCGCTGGGATCGGCGCCCCATCTGATGACGCCTTCGCGCTTGACCTTCTGAAGGGTATTTTCGCTGCCGGATTTTCGGCACCCACCAACTCCAAAACTCATCCAGAATGTCAGTATGACCAGCGCCACGGCCGCAACGAGGCAACGCGTCTTATTACGCACGGCTCCACCGTCCTGATTGCAGATGTTTCAATGCGGCAAAGCCCATCGCCGCGCAACCGGCGCACCGCTTTGCCCGCTATGGATTTAGCATAGTCTTCAGCGACAGCCGGGCAACCTCGCCCGTCACGCATTGCGAATCAGTAGTTTACCCCGGACAACACAGGGCGGCGTACTCGCAGACTTGCGTTTCGACGGCGCGCAACGCACAGGTTTGTTTCTAACGCGGACAGGTCTCGCGCCGCACCGGGGCTGCTAGACCGACACGTGTCGAGTCCCACCCGGCCTACGACAACCGCGATTAGAACGGCGGCGTTTCGCCGCGCTTCCACCAGTCGGCGGGATCCCGCTTGTCTTTTTTATTCGGCGACTTGGGCGCCTGCGGCGGCTCGCTGGATTCATCCGCCACATCGGTCGAGCCTGCCGACGGCGCGTCGGGCGCGTCATCCTGCAGATCCTCGATTTCATCCTCGCCGTTCAGCCCGCCGCCTTTGACCGCCTTTGTCAGAGAAACTGCAAACAGGGGGCTGATCATCTTGAGCGCATCGACATCCGCATCGCTGAACGGCGTCTTGGCGTCGCGGAACATAACCACCACCGCCAGCGTGTCGCCCAGGTAAGTGCAGTTGCACGCCAGCACGTCCTGACCGGCCAGATATTTTAGTTCCGGCTGCGTCAACAATGTCGCCGCATCGTCGGCCTTGAGGTGAACCATGCCCTTGCGAACGGCCATGCGAACGAGGTTGCGTTCGAGCGCATCGGTCAGCCCGCTTTCGCCGGCAACGGTGTATTTCATATACGCGCCAAGATTGAACTCCTGGTCGTCGGCCGCCAGGAACAGCGCAACGTTGGCATATCCAACCTGACGCAGCATCCAGTCCATCGTGTGGCACAGAAGCTGCTCAAGATCGGCCGCGCCTTTGATGAACTGACGATAGCCATGCTGCAATCGCACCGAATCAACCTGCTTGCTCAATTCGGTGTAGGCGCCGATCAGGTCGTTGCAGAGCAGATCGACTTTCTTGCTCACCAGCCGCCGGGCTTCATTCAGCCGGCGGACGGTGCGCCGCAGGGCCGCCACACGCTTTTCGCGGCGGCGACGCTGCGCAAATCGCGCCATCGCCAGTTTCAGCCGGTCGGTGATCTGATCGGACGTGAATGGCTTGGCAATCAGATCGGAAAACCCTTCGCGCATCGCCGCGATGGTGCCATCCAGAGATGGCGCGCCGGTAATTGCGATAGCCTCGGCCGACGGATTGCCCGCGCGCAAATCCGCCAGCAGGCCCATGCCGTCCCCATCGGGCAGATGTACGTCAGTGACCAGCAATTCGACGGGATGGTCGGCCAGGATGCGCCGCGCTTCGGTCATGTTTCTGGCGGTCAGGACGCTGCACTTGAGTGTGCGCGTCGTGATATCGCTCACAAACTCGACCAGATCCGCTTCGTCGTCCACTACAAGGACGCACAGCGCTGCTTCCGCTTTTGAAGGTTTGGTTTTTACAACAGATGCCATTCTCTCTCCCTGCTCTCGATTCAACCTGCTCCGTGCCGTGTCACCAGTTCCGTGCCGGCTTCGGCGTGCGATGCGTCGATCTGCATGGCGGCCGGAAACAAAATCATCGCCCGCGTCCCCGCGCCCGGCCGGCTTTCCAGCCGGATGGTTCCGCCCGCGGCTTCAACCCACCGCAGGGCCTTTGCCAGCCCCAGCCCCCGGCGTCGCCCGGCGGGCTTCGAGCTGAAGAACGGATCGAACGCCCGCTTCAGCGTTTGTTCATCCATTCCGCAGCCGTTATCAGTTACGCTCAGGACAACCCTCGAGCTGTAACTGTCATAGGCCGCGTGTATCGCTACAGCGCCGGTCTTTTCATCCGTGGCGCGAATCGCATTGTCGATCACCTCAACCAGCGCATCGCACATCTGCCGTGGGTCGGCGCTGATCTGGGGCACCTCGCCCATCGTGACCTCAATGGTCCTATCGGCTGGATCGCTTAGCGCCTTGGCATCATGTACCGCACGGGCGACAAGCTCAGCCAGATCTGTTGTTTCAGGCCGCGCGGGCTCTGGTTTGGCGAACCCCATCAGGTCGGTGATGATCTGCGAGAGGCGATGCGACTGCTCGAAAATCGCCTGCGCCGCGTGCTTCATTCGCGGGTCCGACAATTGCGACGCGAGCAACTGTGCCCGGCCACTGATTACCGCCAGCGGGTTGTTCATCTCATGGGCCGCCCCGGCCGCCATTTCGCCCATGCTGACCAGCGTGCGCGATCGCAATAGTTCCGACTGTACTGAATGTAACTGTCGATTGGCCTCGGCAAGCTGCTCGGTAAGCGTACGGCTTTCCTCGCGAATCTGCGCCGTCCGCAGTGCCAGCGACCATCCGCCTGCAAGCGCCGACAATTCCTGAGCCTGCGTGCTGAGACGCTGCGCCTCCTGGCCGACGCCACCCCATACCACGCCGCCTATGCACGCGCCTTCGGCTTCGAGGCAGATCCAATAACGATGGTCCCCGCTCAGACGTGGCGAGATGTCCGCCATGAGCCATTCCAGGCGCTCGCCGGCCGACAACACCGGACCGTCGCCGGTCGATGGCCGTGCGACCTGCGTCGGTGCATCGACGACGCTTGTCGCCGTGATATCTCCTCCTTCTTCAGCGATCACCACTTCCGCAAGCTGCGCATTTGAAAGCAGCGAAAACACCGCCACCGGCGACGCCTGGAGCGCCCCGACGGCGGTCTGCGCGATCGCCTCGATCACCGCGCCGGGCGGCGCATCCGGCCGCAGATCGCCCTGAAACGACGCCAGCGCATCGAAAAACTTCGCCCTGGCCGCGAGCTTGCGATTGCGCCCGGCCAGCTGCTCGCCTATTCGGCCCAATTCACGATTCGCCTGCTCCAGCGCCGCGAGATACAGCTCGCTTGTTTCGCTGTCGTCCAGCCCCAGGCCTTTGGCGCGCGGCTCGACGAGGTCGATCAGTTCGTGCTGAACGCGCTTCATTGCTGCGTCGTCAATGCCCACAGCTTCCTGCAGCGCCTCGCGCGGCGCTGCGAAGGTGTGATTGCCGCTGTAACCAATATGCTGGTTTCGCACGACAAGATCGGCCAGCGTAATCAGATTCACCAGCTTCGGATGCCGAACCGATGCCGGCAGCGCCGCCGGGAGTTGTCCATGCAGCCAGACACAATCGCGAATGGCCGGCGGTAGTTTCCATTGCTCGCAGAGCCGTTTGCCGACAACCATGTGATCCAGCCCGATCACGGATCGCTCGATGTCGGCGATGTTGCCACGGATAAGGTCGGCCGCCTCAACAACCCGGCCAAAACTCTTGGGCAATACCGCGTCGAGCGCGACCTTTCCGATGTCGTGCAAAAGCCCGCATACAAACGCCTGCGACGGTGCCGGCAATTCTGCGCGAAGATGCGCCGGTGCGGATGCCAGCAGCATCCCGGCCATTGCCTCGGCGCAGCAGCCGACAGCGATCGAATGTTTCCAGAATGCCTGGCGATCAAAGGCGCTGGCGGCAGGCTGCCCGGGCGCTGGCCGCTCGATGGCGAAGACTTGAAAAACCGAAACCGCCAGCGCGGCCGCCCGAACCGCCTCGAATCCAAGTAGAACCACCGCACGATCAACCGTCGTCACCTCGCCGCGCACTCCCGCATCGGCCGCATGTACCAGCTTGAGAATTTTCGCAGTCAGCGCCGGATCGGAAGAAATAAGCTCGACCACCTGCTTCGCGGATGAATCATCATCGCCCGTAGCCTCCAACACCCGCATCGCCACCACCGGCAGCGTTGGTAACTGCTGTAGCTGCTGGAGAATGAGTTCGATGCGTTTGTCCATAGCGGCAGTCGGCAGTGGGCAGTGAGCAGATTAATTTTATGCTTGTTTTGAGCGACGCAGGCCGTTGATCAATCTACCAATTTCGGCGGCGTTTTCTCTAAGGTTGTCCGCGTCGGCTTGTTGCAAATAATGCAGTCTGTTGCACAGCTCGATCAATGTTTCGACTTCGCTTAAAGAGCCATAGGCGATAGCGCAATACCGCAGCATTTCACGAGGCGTTCCGCGGCCTTCGCCTTCGGCAATGTTGCAAGGAATCGAGGTGGCCGCCCGACGGATCTGACTTCGGATTCCGTACGTTTCGTGGGTCGGAAGCGTTTGGGTGACAGTGTAAATCTGCGTGGCAAAGTCCATCGCCTTCCGCCAGACAATCAGATCCCGATAATTGCGAGACCCCATCGCACAACCGCTTCTCTGCCGGCTGCCGACTGCCTACCGCCTACCGCCTACTACACTGTCAACAACTCCCCCACCCGCTCGATGAGCTTCTCGATGTTGAACGGCTTCTTCACGAAGTCATCCGCGCCGGCTTTGAGGAGGTCGTTGATTTCGTCTTGGTTGACCACGCCGGAGACGATGATGATTTTCATGTTTTCGAAGTCCGGGTTGGCGCGCACCGTCCGGCAAACAACGTTGCCGTTCACGTCGGGCAGCATGTAGTCGAGGATCATCAGATCGGGCATGAACTGGCGCGTCAGCATGCCCGCGTCGTAGCCGGTGGAGGCGGTTTTGACCTCAAACCGGCCGTCGCGCTCCAGCACATCGACGAACAACTCCACGATCTCCGGATCATCATCCACCACAAGCACCTTGCGCTTGCCATTGTCCAGAAGGTCAATCGGAATGCCGTTGTCCTTCATGAACTGGATCAACGCTTCGCGCGGAATGCGGCGGAATCGGCTTCCCGGCACGCGAAAGCCCTTCAGCCGGCCGGCATCGAAGCACCGGATAATGGTCTGCTGTGAAACCTTGCAAACGTCGGCCGCTTCGCCCGTTGTAAAAACTGTCTTCATAACGATTCCTTGATGAGGCTCGAAGGACAATCCTGACCGCCCGGCAGCCCTGAACCGCCTTGCCAATCAGATGGGCCGGAGAAACCACCTGGATTAACAGGCTTTCCCAGCTTTCCCATTTGAACATCGGGTGCTCCCCATGGCAACTTAAACCGCCAAGTCGGCTTGGCCCTGATATGCCGATCGGGGGAGGTGAAGGTCCGATAATAATGGGATAGGCGGTCGGCGGTAGGCAGGGTGTCTGATTCAATTGGCGGCGGGGGTAGTTAGCAGGTACCAGGCGTCAGGCGGTAAACCATAGGCTGGGACGTCGAAGCACATGGGTGCGTGTTTTTCTGATGCAGAAACTTGAACGCCTCAAAGCCTGAACTGGCGGGCGGTCAGGCAACTGGCAGCAGGCGAGATTTCGCTTGGCCCGCTTCCGGCTGCCCAGGGCCGACTGTTTCGATTACCTTCACGCGCAATGGCAATGCTTCAGGAAATACTTGAATTCAACAAGGCGTTTGTAGCAAGCGGGGATTATGCGCCGTTTCAGACGGATCGTTTTCCCAATCGTCG
>JBBQCK010000018.1:0-12329 GCA_038318605.1 Tepidisphaerales bacterium
ACGGTGTTCGCCCTCTTACTTCTCGATGTCGGCCTCCTTACAGCCCTGCTCTATTTCACCGGCGGCCCGGAAAATCCGTTCGCGGCGCTCTACCTCGTCCACGTCGCCCTCGGTGTCGCAGTTGTGCGGCGGCGCTGGGCATGGGTGATCGTCGCCCTCGTCGGAGTGTGTTACGCGCTTCTATTCTGGCGACATCGGCCGCTCTTTACCGGCCGGGCCGCCCGCGAGCTGCTGGATATCGGGCAATGGTTCAGCCTCGTGCTGGTCGCCGGCCTGATCGCTTATTTCCTCGGGCACCTGTCGGCCGCACTGCGCCAGCGCGAGTTGGAATTGGCCGGCGTCCGCGATCGCGCCGCCCGCAACGAGCGACTCGCATCGCTCACGACGCTTTCCGCCGGCGCCGCTCACGAACTCGGCACACCCCTGGGCACCATCGCCATCGTCTCGCGCGAAATCGAGCGATCCTGCCGCGACATCGACCCGCAAATCGCCGACGACGCCCTGCTTATCCGCCGCGAAGTCGATCGCTGCCGCACCATCCTCGACCGCATGCGCGTCGATTCACCCGCCCCCGAGGCCATCACAACGATCCAAGCCACACTCCTGCTCACCACGCTGCAAGGCATGTTGCGCGAAGGTGAGGCCGATCGCCTGCGCCCCCTGTTCGATCCATCGCTCGAGCTGCACATCCCTCTGGCATCCCTGCAGCAGGCGCTGAACGTGCTCCTGCGCAACGCCTTCGACGCCACCCACAACGACGAAACGGTCGATCTATCGATTACGCGGGAAAACGGCGCCTTCAACTTCACCATCACCGACCGCGGCATCGGCATGGACGAACCCACCGCCCGCCGCGCCGGCGAACCGTTCTTCACCACAAAAAATCCCGGCGACGGCATGGGCCTCGGCCTCTTCCTCGTCCGCCTCGTCGCCGATCGCTGCGGCGGAACTTTTATCCTTCGTTCGACGCCCAATCAGGGAACCATCGCCACCCTGCGCATCCCGGAAACGACCACGCACTCAACCACAATCGCGCACCCTGCTCTACCGGCCTGAACGATGCGCTGGATCATTGATGCAATACGACCATTTTCGCATTCGGAAGGTAGGCCTGCATCAGTTGTTCGACGGCCGGGCGAATCATGCGGGCGGCGTCGTTGCGACCCTGGGTTTGCCGAAGCACCAGCGCCCCTTCGATCAGCGCCGTAAGGCAATCCGCAAATATCGCCGCAGCGGTTTCGTCTGCGCCGGCGGCCACCGCCAGCGCGCGGCGCTGCTCCAGGCTCCGATTCTTGAATTCCAGCGCTGCCTGATGCACCGGATCATGTGGATTCGGAAATTCCGCAGCCGCGTTGGTGAACATGCATCCGTGAAACTCAGGATCGTTGAACCACAAATCCATGACATCCAACATCGCCAGAATCTGCCGCACCGGATCATCACCTGCAAGAGTCAGAACCGCCCGGTTCCATGCCTGCCATTCCCATTCATCGCGCCGGCGCACGGCCGCGACCATCAGTTCGTCCTTCCCCTCGAAATGCTTGTAAAACGTGCTCTTTGTCACGCCCGCCTTGGCGATGATCTGATCCACGCCCACCGCGCCAAATCCATGCCGGTAAAACAACTCGATCGCGGCCGCAATCAGCCGCTCGCGCCCCGTTTTCGGCGCTTCCGGGAGGCCCAGCAGTTCAGAAACCGATTTCGAGCTCACCTTTGCCATTGCCACCTCGCTGCTGAGCGCCCGCGTCGCCCGCCAGTGTACCGGTAGTACACCCCGGGGTGTACCTCAAGTGCGCTGTTCGGCACTTCACGGCCCGCCTACTGTCCGATTCAACCGCCGGCGATTTACCGTGATGGTCACGGGCAAATTTTCCGGCAGCCTCGCGCCGTCCAGACCATGGACACAGGAGAAATCATATGCCGCTCATCAACGTCAAGCTGATCGAAGGCGTTTTCACACCCGCTCAAAAGCAGACAATCGTCCGGAACCTCACCGATACAATGGTCGCCATCGAAGGCGAAAACCTTCGTTCCGCGACGATCGTCATCATCGAAGAGATCAAAAGCGGCGATTGGGGATTCGGAGGCAATCCCCTCACCACCGCCGGCGTCAAAGCCCTCGCCGCCGGACAGCACGGTGTCTAACCACGCGATACCGCAATTTTACAAGCCCAACCCGCGCCAGACCCGCCATCGCGCCAGAAGAAATCATTTTTTCAGGAGACTGCAATGTACGACATGACTCATCTCGCAAACTTTGAAAAGCTCGCCAAGGCCGCCCCCGAGGCGTTCAAGAGCTTCGTCGCATTTGACCAAGCCGCTTTCCAGGAAGGCGCGATTCCCCTTAAATTCAAGGAATTGATCGCCATCGCGGTCGCCCTGACAACGCAATGCCCCTATTGCATTGAAATTCACAAAGACAGGGCCAGAAGCGCCGGCGCAACCGAGCAGGAACTCGCCGAAACCATCCTCATCGCCGCCGCACTCCGCGCCGGCGCCGCCATGACCCATGGAACGCATGTGGTAGGGAAGTGACATCGGGATAGGTGTCACCGCAAAGTAGCCCGCGCTCGCAAGGTGATCGCCCAACTGTTCCAGCAGCGTCGTCTTGCCCGTGCCGTCCGGCCCGACGATCAACCCGCGCCCGCCCAGCCGTTCCAACCGATCGGCCAGCGTCTCCAGCGTCACCCCGCCCATCCGAAACCGCACCGCCTCGATCCGCATACTGTTGAACGGATTGTCGCCCGCGCGTCTCACTCGTGTAGGATACGCCCATTCTCCGCCCCGCGGTTCCACCGAGATTCCATGATGCGCCGTTGGCCCATCCTCCTTTCCCTCCTGACACTCCTGCCCACCATGGCTCAATCCCAACCCACCTCCCGCCAAGCCATCACAATCGACCCCGACCGCATCGAAGCCACCAACGCCACCGTCCACGCCATCCCCGACGCCCCCGGCCGCGCGCGAATCGATCTGCCCGCCTCCAACACCGCCGATCCCACCATCGCCCTCAATCCGCCCGACGGTCACTGGAACCTGTCCCGGGCCGCTTTGCTCAGGCTCGATGTCCGCGTTGCGAACGAAGCACCCATCGATCTCCGCGTTCACATCAACAGCCTCACCGCCGATGGCAAGAAACACACCTCCGGCATGTCGCTAGAAGCGCGCCCGGCCGCCAACGGCCAACCAGATGTCCTGACAATCCCCCTCGACCCCAAGGCCGCCAATCCGCTTCGCAAAGCCCTCTTCGGCATGCGCGGCTATCCCCGCGATCCCGCTACGCTCGACTCGGCCGTGGACCTCGCCCACGTCGAGTCCATCACCCTCACATTCCTCCGCGCTGACCACCCTCGCAGCGTTGAGATCGGCAATCTGCGAACCGGCGATGCGGTCGATATGCCCGCCGACGACCTGCAGCGGTTTTTCCCCTTCATCGATGAGTTTGGCCAGTACATCCACGCCGAATGGCCCGGGAAACTCAAGTCCGAGGACCAACTCCGCGCCCGCGCCGTCACAGAGGCCCGGGAACTCGCCGCCGCCGGCGAACCCGCGGATTGGAACCGCTACGGCGGCTACACCGCCGGCCCGAAACTGCAAGCAACCGGTTTCTTCCGCACCGCCAAACACGATGGCAAATGGTGGCTCGTCGATCCCGATGGCCGGCTCTTCTGGTCGCACGGCGTGGACTGTGTACGCGACAATCAGGACACGCCCACCGACGAACGCGATGCATGGTTCGCCCGGCCGCTCTGGAAAGAGCCCGACTTCAAGCAGTTCGTTGGCGTGCAGCACAACGTCGTGCGTGACTATTACCAGGGCAAATCCCCCGCCACCTTCAACATCGCCGGCGCGAATCTTCTGCGAAAATATGGCCGGGAATACAAGGCCGCCTCCGCCAACATCGACCACCGCCGCCTGCGCGCATGGGGCCTCAACACCATCGCCAACTGGAGCGACGCCGACATCTACCTCCTTCACCGCACACCCTACACCGCAACCATCAATACCTCCGCCCCGGCCCTGGAGGGATCAAGCGGCTACTGGGGCAAGTTCAAGGATGTCTTCGCCCCCGAGTTCGGCCAGAAACTCGCCGCCAACCTCGAAAAAGAGAAAGACCGCTCCATCGGCGATCCATGGTGCATCGGGTTCTTCGTTGACAATGAACTCTCCTGGGGCGACGAAATATCCCTCGCCCGAGCCGCCCTTGCCTCGCCGGTCGAACAACCCGCCAAGGTCGCCTTCCTCGACGACCTGAAAAAGAAGTACGGCCGCATCGACCAACTCAACAGCGCCTGGGGCACGGACCACGCCTCGTGGGATGCGCTTCTGGCCTCCCGCCATCCTCCCGACGCAAAACGGGCCGGCGCTGACCTGCGGGCCTTCAACGACCGCTTCTGCGAACACTACTTCGCCACCGTCCGCGATGCCTTGAAACTGGCCGCCCCCAATCAGTTGTACCTGGGCTGCCGGTTCGCATGGTCCAACCCGCGCGCGGTTGCGATTGCCGCCCGATACTGCGATGTGGTCAGTTTCAACAAATATGGCCGAACCGCCGCCGACCTCCACCTGCCCGCCCCGGCCGACAAGCCCATCATTATCGGTGAGTTCCACTTCGGCGCAACCGACCGCGGCCTGTTCCACCCCGGCCTCGTCCGATGCGCCGACCAAGCCGATCGCGCCAAGGCCTATCGAGCCTATCTCGCCAGCGCTTTGCATAACCCGGCAATCGTCGGCACCGGCTGGTTCCAGTACCGCAACCAGCCCACCACCGGCCGAAGCCTCGACGGCGAAAACTTCCAGATCGGCCTCGTTGACATCACCGACACACCCTATCCCGAGATGGTTCAAGCCCTTCGCGATGTCGCCGCCCAGGTCTACCCCACCCGCCTGAAGCCCTGACCCGCCCCCCTGGTGAGCCTCAAAGTTTAATTCGCCGTCCTTCGGAAAATTCTAACGGGTCGGGAGTCTTTGGGAAAATTCTAACGGGTCGGGAGTCTTTGATGCACAATCCTCGTCTTTACCGGCCATTCCGGGTTCACTCTCCCCCCGCCTCTATCGTCCCCCCAAACCTCACCAGCCGGCCCGCGTCCCCCACGCCCTCCATCCCACGGCCGGCCGACCGCCGATTACCCAAATTCAGCCCCAAAACCCCACCCCTAACAAAATACACCCACCCCACTTGACTACCCCTCCCACCCCTGCATACAATTCCCCGTCCACCCCGCGCCGCTCCTCCGCCGCCGGCGCAAAACATCTTCCGCCCGATCCGCCAACGAGGAAAATCGATGAACACATCCCCCTTACTTTTCAATTCGTATTTACCTCTACCCAGTTTCTTCAACTTACCCAAATCCCTGCCCCCCGCGCGACACGGCGCAACAAAATGAGACAAAGTGCAACACTTTTCAGGCCGTCGCGCCCTCCTCGCCCGCTTGGCCCAGCAACCCAAGTCCCGTTGCTGCCCATACTTCCATCGCCCCAACCCTCCCGCCGCCCGCGCAACATCCGCCAAACCTGTTGCGCGACCGTCTCGGCCAAGGAAAAGGCGACATCCAAGATTGTTCGGCCGCAAACGACCCATCCCTCGGCCGCTCTGGCGGTGCGCCGCATCGCCCGCGACAATCGTCGCCGGCCGGCAGATTCAAACAGGTCGTTGTCACCTTTTCTTCTTCCGCTACGCCCCCGGACCGCAAAATGCTTCCGCTCCCCGCCGTGCCAAAGTTTGAAAAGCGACAACGCACAAAGGCGTTGCTGTGAGAGTCAGCCCAGGTGATTGTGTAAATTCAATTTCAAGATCGCCATCCTGAAACCCAGGTAGATTAACTGCTTCAACTTCGTGGTCACCCCTCTCGTTGCCGTCATGGGACTGATGATTTCTATCAACTCCGAGGTGAAAGTGTCGCCTTCGACGACACTCGAATGCGGCTCGACTCGGCCGATCGGCGTTCTGGTGATACGGATCCGCGCGGCGACAGCGCTTTACGCGCTGGTGATTCTGCCGCATTCCCAGTAGCTTCAACCCCCCGCTCACGTCCGAACCGATGTGCCCCAAAGGGCGAGAACTTGCAAAGTAATCCCACGGTAATCATTCGTGCAGCGGCCATCGCTGATGCGCCTGCGCTCGTCGCGCTCATCCACGAGTTCGCAGCGTTTGATGCGCGGCTGGATCGATGCACGGTTGACATCGACAAGGTCAAACAATTGCTGGTCCAGACGTCGCCGCCGGTGCAGTTTGTCTTGGCAGAGACGGGTGGGAACCCGGCCGGGTTCGCTTCGTATTATTTCACCTGGTCCACTGCCACGGCGCGTGCCGGCCTGTGGCTTGAAGATCTCTACGTCTGTGAATGCTGGCGCCGGGCGGGCATTGGCGCCTCGTTGGTCCGTCATGTCGCGCGGCTGGCCGCGCAAACAGGTTGCACAAAAATGGAATGGACTGTCGGGTCAGACAACCAGCCCGCAATCGATTTTTATCGCTCGCTCGGCGCGGTTGTGCGAAGCAGTTCTCGGATTTGCCGTCTCCCGATCGCCACGCGGTCTGCGCCGGCCGACGAAAAATAGATTTTCGGCCATTTCTCGAAGCCTGCTGTCCCGGCTTTCGTAGCGCTCGACCGCCCTTCACCTTTTCCGCCCCGGCCAGTAGCCTTGGAGGCGATATGGGATGGCTTCTGATAGCGTTGCTGGCGGCCGCGGGCGCGATGATGCTGCTCGAGCGGCGCGGACTGAAGACGACGCTGGCGCTGGGGATGAAGGGAGATCTCAAGCGCGAGACACGCTGGATCGCGCAGTATGGTCAGGGCGCATGCACCATTGCGGCGGCGGCGCTCGTCTGGCGGCTCGATCGCGTCCAACCATCGGCCCCCCTTTGGCTGCTGGGCTGTGTATTTGGTGTCTCGCTGATCGCGGTGGTTATCAAGCGGCTCGTCAGCCGAGTTCGCCCAGGCCGTGACGGTGCGGGGACGTTCCTCGGACCGCATTGGAAACACGCCAACTGGCGCGAGAGCTTCCCCTCAAGCCACAGCGCCGCGGCGATGGCGCTGAGCGTATTTCTGGCCGGACTCTATCCTCAGGCACGCGAAGTATTCTGGACCCTGGCAATCCTTTGCGCGACACTACGATATCTGATGGATGCACACTGGCCAAGCGATATCCTCGCCGGCATCGCCCTGGGCTGCGCTGGGGGCCAACTGGCGGTGACACTGGCACATTGGGCCTGATCTGGAGCGTTCAGGTGCCCAGACAGCGGACATGTGGATAGGATAGCAGCCTCGCATCCTGAGTGACCAACTGGCAGTCAAGGACGCGAGCCGTTGCGACGATCATCTGGTCGGCGGGATCGCGGTGAATAACGCCTGGAAGTTGTGTGGATTCAATGCTTATGCGCGGCGAGAGGTCAATCAATTGGATTCCCGGGTAGTTCAATGCTTGCGGAATCCATTCGTTGACGGGGCACGGCAGAGTAAGTCGTTTAAGTTGTACAAGTTTTGCGACCTCCCAGCAGCAGATTGCGCTGATGCCAAGGCCCGCTTGTTCGGCTGTTTCGAGCGCTGCTCGAATGCCACCCTAAAGCAGGGGATCGCCATGAACCCACCATATCCAAATGTGGGTATCAAGAATGATCATCCCGCCGCCTCCCAGTCACTTTCCACTACCGGTTCCATCGGTTTTACCAGGGTCACAGGCGTACCGCGAAGCGGGTACTGTAACCCATTGACGCGCGGCGTAGGAAATGCCAACACAATGACCTCCACTGTGTCGCCACGGCGAAACGGCAGATCGCGCAGCGTGATGATGCCGTCCTCGGACAAAGTCTTTTCAGCGCGATGTGCCTGCATATATCCAGAATAGGTGGCGACTGGTTGAGGAGCAAGCAAGCGAAATGTCTTTGAGATACGCCGTATCCGATCTGGCCGACCGCGTTGCCGCCGCGCTGGCTGATGCCGAGGCGGCCATTCGGCTTGAGCAGGCGGTGTTTGGCCTGGATTCCAAGGACGAGCTTGCGCTTCAGGCGGTGATCGCCGATCGGTTGATGGCCCATTATGAAGTAGCACGCGAGGTCCATTACCCGTCTGGCCGGGGAGCAAAACTTTCGCATCGCCAGCGTTGCGACATCGTGCTGACGCCCGCTGGCCGACCTTTGAGGTTGGATCGGAATCCGCCAGGGCTATTCGATCCCCCGGATGCGGCGGCGCCCGGCGAGGCGCTCTGGCTGGAGATCAAGGCGGCCTATCAGTTTCGCGAGGGCCAGCAGCGTCACGGCGGCTACGGCGCGCAGTGGCGGCAGGCGGTGGTCAGCGATCTGCGTAAAATGGATGCCGAGCCAATCATCCGCGAAGCGGCGCTGGTACTGATTGTATTCACGGAATCTCAAGCGATCATTGCCAAGGACCTCGATCTGTTTGAGTCGGTGATGGTCCAGAAAGAAGTATTGGCCGGCTTCAGGCAGGTACGCGCTGTGCCAATCGTCGAGCGGATCGGGCATTGGCTTTGCACTGTGGCGATCTGGCCCACAATTCAGCGTCTGGAATAATAATCTGGAACTTTCATAGGCGGCGCGCGTCAAAGCTCAAAATGCAACTTTTCGGAGACAATATGAAAAAGATGAATCCTGCGGCGGTCTGGCTCGGAATGTCGTGCATCGCTGTGGGCGTGTCGTGTGCCCTGGTCGGCGTGGTAGTCGGCGCGCCCGAAGGCGGCGCCGCTGCCCCGGATATCGCGCCGGGGGTGGCGCTTCCAGAAGCAGGCGAAGGCGCTGAGCCCAATGCTGCTGAGAATGCCACTGACAAGCAAGATCGCGTCGATATTTCCGCGTTCAATCGCGCCGATATCGTGCTGGTCGCGCGCGTCACGGAGGTTCGGCCGCTGATGGCGACAATGAGCATGCCGCCGACCACCTTTTTCCAGATCACCCTGGAGAAGCCAACCGCGCTGCGCGGAACTTCGCCGGCAAAACTAAGCTTTCGTCAATCGGTCAAAGGCTCGGCCGCGCCTGGCGCGGTCGGGGATGAAATGATTGTCGCGCTCGAGGTTCCGCCGGCCGAGAAAGAAAATCCCGACGACACACCGATTGTCCGGCAGATGCTGCTGACGAAAAGCCCCGCATCACAAGCTGCCCGCGAGGCCGCCACGCTGCCGATCGGCTGGCAGCGTATCGGCAAAGAACTCGTGTCGCCGTGGGCACCACTCGAAAAAAGCGCCTGGCCCGACGGAATCAAAGTGGATGCGCCGTTGCATTGCGATCGAACCGGCCGGCCGGCCCTGGTCGCGCCGGCGGGCATTGTGCTCACAAGCGAAAAGGTGATGCCCAAAAAGTTATTGGAGTACAAAAACCCCTACGGTGACGGCGAATTCCGTCTGACGCTGACCAACACCACAAAGGAAGATTCGATCATTCCGGCTCTGTTGACCGATGGCAAAACGATCTTCTGGGCCGATGCACTGATCGCGTTCGCGGACAATGAGCCCTATTTACTGCCGGCCGCGGGACACCTGACCGCCGAATGTCATCCGGTGGCACTGAAGGCCGGCGAATCGATTTCGTACACGATCAATACCCTCACGCTGCCCAAGCACGATTGGCCGCAGGGCGGGTCGCGGGTTTACTTTCAGTTTGCGCTGGGCAATCTGAGCGCCCGCGATTTCTTCTACTTTTTTACAGACTATCATCAGCGGTTGATCCCCAAAAAATAGATGACGCCGCAGAGTTTCAGTCATTATCCCGGCCTGCCAGCCCCGAAATCGATATCGCTGTGCGTGATGGATGGAGATTGTCCCTATCTTCCCGGCAGGCAGTCGTCGATAAATTTATTCAATGCACCGGACGCGGCGGTCGATCCGGAAATCTATCATGGATTGATGGACGCCGGTTTTCGCCGAAGCGGCCGGATCATCTACCAGAATATCTGTAGTGGCTGCCGCGAATGCATTCAGTTGAGAATTGCCACGGCCGGCTTTTCAATGACGCGATCGCAGCGGCGCACCATGCATCGCAATCGCGATCTGCGGATCAGCGCAGGTCGGCCGCGCCTGAGCGATGAGAAATATGCGCTTTATCAGCGATACAATGTGCAATGGCACGGCCACACGGCGGATAGCGGGCAGGAGGCTTTGCAAAAGTTTCTCTACGAATCGCCGGTAAATACGTTGGAATTTGAATACCGCGATCCTGCTGACGCGCTTCTGGGCGTGGGCATCTGCGATATTTCGGCACGATCACTGAGCAGCGTCTATTTCTATTTCGACCCCGCACACGCGAAGCGGCGGCTCGGTGTTTACTCGGCGCTGAGTGAAATTACCTTTGCCCGCGACCGCGCCATTGATTACTACTATCTCGGC
This sequence comes from Tepidisphaerales bacterium, assembly GCA_038318605.1. Classification (GTDB taxonomy): domain Bacteria; phylum Planctomycetota; class Phycisphaerae; order Tepidisphaerales; family Tepidisphaeraceae; genus JBBQCK01. The sequence continues at coordinate 10,333 of JBBQCK010000018.1, forward strand.
TTCTGGGTGAAAGGTTGCGGGGCGATGCGATACAAGGCCGAATTTGGCGCACATGAACTACTGGGAACAGATGGTCAATGGCGCGCGCAAGCAACCTACAGGAGCGGCTGAGGTCGGCCCGAGCGCGATGTCGGGCAGGATTGCCAACCTGCCGATCCACTGCCTACCCCCCCGCCGCGTATGCTGCAATCCTGTTCGGCGCGAGCGCTTGTGATTCAGGTATTTGCAAAGTCGGGTTGAAACTCGAGTTGAAACTCGGCCCTCGCGGGCGGCAGGATAACGGGCACTCTGACTCAATAGGTGATGACAATCTTCCCCGGCCGGCGTTCGCGGGACAGTGGGATCCTGATTTCCATAGTATCCTTATTCCACAGACCTTTGAGCCATATCTGCATGAACGACACGAACTCCCCCTTTTCGTCGAAGTATTCTAAATGCGCATAACCCAATCGCCAGGCATCAAGGGCGGCCGGTGGCGCGGGTTTCGGTGCGCTCGGAATCGTCGTGGGATTTGTAGTCGTTGACGGATTGGCCGTAGATTGCGGGGCGGGCAGCGCACCGCGATCAACCTTCAGGCGCACGATCAAGTCGTTGCCGCGCACCTCTGTTGAATCAACATGAATCAACGGCGCAAACGCCGAAGCATCCACGTCGATTTTCGATGCGTCAAATCCGGCAACATCGTTCTTCACAGAATGAAACCAACTCCTCCACGGAACGATAAACGCCGACAAACCGGCCATCAACGCGAGTATGAGCAATGTGCTGACGGCCATGCGAATTTTTTCGCGCCGCGTCAGCGGCTGCGGCGGCGGGGTGGTCTCGACGTCGATGTTGCGCTGCTGGGTTTGAACGTCCCCAATGGCATTGAAGGCGTACAGCGTCTGCCGCTCCTGCCCCTTGCGGTATTCGACGCTCCGAACGGTGCTCATCACGCGCTGGCGTTCGGGTGGGGGAAAGAGCTTGATCAGCTCCTTCATGGCCGACGAAATCACTTGTATCGGATCGGGTCCAATTGAGTCGATCGTGCGAGCGGCGTTGTCAGCCAGGATCGAAAATGAGCCGCCCTTCACTTCGAGGCTGAAACCGAGGTTCACCCCTTCAACGAACCGCGTCCAACTGCGCAGCTTTTCCTCCGCATCCTCGATGCCGGGCAAGCGCCCTTCGATCAGCCCGTCCAGCGAGATGGTGCCTTCAATGTTCCTGCTCATGAAATTCCCTGATCCTCTTCGATTCAGACTTGGCGCGGAGAAGAAAATTGCCGCAACTGCGATGCGGGCGTCCAATCGCTCAGGCCCTCGCACCAGACGAGCGTCTGCGGCAGCAGTCGGCCGGCGGCGATCATTCGCTGAATCACCTCGGTCTGCACCGGGCCGATGCTTTGGCCGTTCAATTCGTAATACCAGAGAGACGATGGCATCACCGCCGAAGCGCCGCTGACGCCGGGCGGAGCCGATGCGCCGTACGGATCGGACGGTGTCGCTTGCGGATAGGCGCCCGGTGGTGCATAGGCTCCGGGCGGGGCATACGCGCCGGGTGGTGCAAAAGCCGCCGACGGAGGCGCTCCATCGGCCGACGGCAGACTGAATTGCGTGCCATATTGGCTGGGCGCGAACATTCCGCCAGGCGCGCCGCCGGCGAGCGGCAGCGCCGTCCGCGTGTCGATGCCGGAATGGTCGTCATGAATATCCAGACGTCGCTGGGTGTGTTCGCGGAAGCTCTCGCTCTTGACGCGCTCCTGATAAAGCTGCTCGCGAAGGCGCCGATTTTCCATATCGACATGCGCACGATAATTCTGATCGGCGGTCTGATTGGACAGACACGCTACGATGATGATGCCGATGATGCCAAGAAAGCAGCCGCCGAAAAACCAGCCGACGGCGCTTCGCCCTTTGCTGGAGGCGATCGCCGCACTGATCGCGCCGCACACCAGGCACACGACCAGATTGACGATCATCATGTTGGAATCACTGCCCGCGCACCACATTCAGGAGCCC
>JBBQCK010000019.1:0-12245 GCA_038318605.1 Tepidisphaerales bacterium
GGAGGAGGCGCAACGCATGGCCGACATCCGACGCCCGAATCCCCGTTTGACCTGCCGATTGGCGACTGCGAACTTCATGGGCACGAAGGGCACCTGACTACCATAAGCGGAAATGTAAAAAGGCAGCGCTATTACCCGTAAACCGCAACCAGTAATTTGTAACTTCCTCCGGCAGCCTGCAACGAGCAACTTCCTCCCATGTCCCTCATCGAAAAACTCTTTGGCAAGCAGAAGAAGTCGCTCAGTGAGCTGACGCGACAGGAGTTGCGCCGTGAGGAGATCATCATCGAGAAGCAGCGCGACCGGCTGTTCAAAAAAGTCGAGACGATCTCGACTGACAAGCAGAAGATTTTTAAGCAGGGCTCGACGCAGAAGTCGCCCGAACTGCGCAAGGCGCTGGCGATGCAGTTCGAGATGAAGAGCCAGGAACAGCTCATGGCCGCCCGTGAACTGAATCTGCGCACGAAGGAATTGATGACCGTCTCGCGCCTGCGGCTGGTGCAGGAAAGCCGCGAAAAAGGGTCTGCGCTTGGCCGGCTGAACCTGAACGAAAAGGATGTCGCCCGCATCAGTCAGTGGATGGACGACGACACCATCAACCAGGATGTCTACCGCGAGCGGCTCGATTCACTTCTGGAGCTTGGCGCGCAGGGAGACAAGGACGCCCTCGAATCCGCCGGCCTGACCAGCGCGGGTCAGGAACTGATGAACATCTGGAACGACATGGACCGCGGCGCGGTGAAACAGGAGGACGCCTTTCAGCAGGCCGACGATGCCGTAAGAAAACGCACCCGGGCGGCGGAGAATGATGAATGAAGGAAATGTCGCAAATTTCAAATGGCTAGTGAAATAGGGAAATTTAACTTGACGCGCGCAGTTCTCCGGGTAGATTTTCAAGTGACCTCTGAGTGCTCACTGCCGATGACTATGACGCCATCAAAGCCGGTACCATCGATGTCGCCGCACTCAATGCCAACAACCTCGCCTCAGCCACCTCCGACAATACCATCAACAATATCGCGCTCTCGCTTGACGACTTCATTCAGGTGCTCTCAAGCAACATCACGACTACCTTCGATGAAATTAAATATGGTACCAGCGCCACCGATGTGATTGCCGTCGCAGCGCCGGAACCTGCGTCGCTGTCGCTTATTTCCCTCACCGGACTGGCACTGTTGCTGCGCCGCCGCCACTGATCCAACTTCACGCTGCCGTGCCCGCAACGCCTCGCCCGCATCAACCTCACCACATTGACATCGGGGGGAGCCGATCCGATAAGGCGGTTACAACTCATTTCGGCCGCCTTCTACGATGCCTTCGTGCCCATAGTATCAGCTCAAAGGGTCGCCATACAGGCCGGCCGGGTTAGTCCGCCGCTTATGGACGCCATTTCCCGGCATCCCAAGCGGGCCGTTTGCTGCCTTTCGCCTCGCAACGTTTTTTACCTGCCCTGGCGCGGGGTGAGCGTTTATACTATCTCAGCAACTTGGCGATGGGGGCTGGAAGGAACGATTGTGTGGCGTATGCCTCCGGTTGATGAGGTTTGGAAGGCGATCGACATCTATCTGACCGCCGCGTATGCGGGCGAAGCGGAGCTGCCGTCGGCCGTGCGACACAAGCTTGAAACGCTGCGAGCAATTTCGGCAGACGATTTTTTTGACAGTCCGGTGCTCGAGTGCGAAAAGGCCGGCCCGCCGCGTCGTTTTGCCATCCGGCTTGGGAATCGTGGCTACCCGCATATGAAAATGGCCATCGAGCGCACGCCCGACGGTGCAGGCCATCTCTTTCGCGCCGACACGCATGACACGCATTGCGCCCCGCAACCTGGCACGCGCGAGTTTCGGCAGTTCGGCGAGCTGATGGCTAGGAACCAGCAGATCGCGCAGGCTATCGAATCCGCTTGGGCTGAGGCTGATCTGCCAACATTTAAAACGTATCTTCGACGTGATCTTGAGAAACGCGGAAGGTAGCCTTCGCTGCCCACACAACCGGCATCGGGTAAATCGAAACCGTGGGAGGGGGTTGGTGCAATGGCACTTCGCTGTGCGTCGCACCGCCGCCGTGTCCCCTTGGCGGACCTTGGGCCGTGTAATCGGGATACCACGCGTAACCGGCATCATTTGGAATGGCGATAAATGCGCAACTTCCTGCATTATCCGGCCTTATGCGCCGCCCGAGGGCCTTTTTGCCCGATCGCGGCGGCGCATTTAAGGCTGGCCGAGCGGCGTGGGCTGCGCGTATAATCGTGGGGTTACATGATTGAACGAACTGGACATGATTCTGATCGGCCGCGCGGCAACGGGGCTGGCCGAGCGAACTGGCGCCTTCTTCCGCGCCATTCGCGGGGGGCGGGCGGTGCGCCAACAGCGAAGCGCGATGAATTGCCGCGCCACGAAGAATCCGTGCGACGTGACGGTCAGATCGCGCATGTCATAAGCGGCAGCAACGCCAGCGAAGCCACCCTTGCCAGTCATACTCCCTCGGCACCACCGCCGTTTGACGCCGCGATCGCGGCCGCCATCGCCAATCTCGACGACATGGCGTTGCTGCGGCGATATGCCGTGCAGCGATGCCAGCATTCTTTCCGCAGTATTGTGGATCGACATGCAGACTGGGTTTATTCCGTCTGCCTGCGCGGGGTAAAGGATCGGCATCTGGCGGACGATGTGGTGCAGGCGGTGTTCATCATTCTGGCGCGCAAGGCGGCCGACATTCTGCCGGAAACACGCCTCTCGGGCTGGCTCTTTCGCACGGCGCGATTCGCCTGCCGCGATGCGATCAAACATCGCAACCGCCAGCGCATCCACGAAGCCCGAGCGGCCGCGCAATTTCGCGAAGAAGTCGGTGCTGACGGGCTGAAACTCAGCGGCGAACCGCTTTGCGAGCATATCGCCCCCCTGCTGGATGAGGCGGTCAACTGTCTATCAGAAAAAGACCGTCAGGCGATCATGCTGCGGTTTTACGAAGGCCACAGCCTTCGGGAAGTCGGCGTTTCGCTGGGCATATCCGAAGAGGCTGCCAAAAAGCGTGTTACCCGTGCCGTCGAGAAAATGCGGAACCATTTTTCGCGACGCGGCGTGGCGATTTCGATCCCGCTGCTCTTGATCGCGCTGGCGGGATTGAATGCTGAAGCGGCGCCCGCGGCCCTTGCTGCGGCGCTGGCCGGGGTTGGCACAAATGCTGGCAGCGGCGCAATGCTGGCGGGAGCGGCGGGGGTTTCCAGCTTGCCGGTGCAGATCGCCCTTGGTGCGTCGCGTCTGGCGACGCATTCCCGCATGTAACTGCTCTTTGCGCTGGCGGGCGCAAGTGGATTTTGTACGATTTTGGCGGGGCTGATTTTCTCCGGTCTTCATGCTCGATCAAATACCAACACGCTTGCGCTACAGGCGCAGTCGCCGGCCGACACCCGCAGCGCCGGCGGGTGGTCGCTTGATCCTTCGCGTACGACCGGCCACTTCTCCATCGGCGAAGCTATAGAGCGAGTATGGATCGTTGAAGGGAATCGAATTCTCTGGCGGTATGATCTCAATGCCCACAGCTCGCTACCCGACGCCCGCATTGCCGCCATGCCGCGCGACAAGGGGCCGTTTGTAATTGCGCAAGACAAGGCCGGCAAGCTCTGGTCGCGCCGACTGGTCGATGCAGATGGCAGCACACCCGATGACCTGCCATACCTGCTCGGACGCGCCGATGACATGAGCCTCTACGGCGATTTGCTGGATGATCCCAACGGAAGGCTGCTTGATCTCGCGGTGGCGGCACTACCGGGCGCGCTGCTTCCATCGGACGGCGACGTGGGTGCCGGTGGCGGCGCCTCGCCCGCGGCCGGATCATCACCATCGGCATCACCAACGGATGGCGCGTCGCCTCCGCGATTTGCCCTGTACGGCCCGGTTGGCGGCGGCTCCGGCGGCGCGCCGGCCACGCCGACGTGGAGCGCGCCCTGGCCCGTTCAGGTCAGCACACGCACGGGAGCATCGATTTACTTCCGCTCTATGTCGCAGCGAGTGGATCGCCGCGCCGCAGAACGGCTTGCGGCGCCGTCTGAAGCCAATCCATGGAAATTGCTTGATATGCAGCGAGGCCAGTGCGAACTCGCGCACGAAACCTCTCCGCCGGGCGAACAACTGCGGCTGCGCGGATACAACGCGCCGCTGATTTTGCCGCAAACCGGCGGATCGTTCGTCGATCTGACGGCCGGCCCATCGGGGCTTTCGGCAAACGATTTTATTTACGCCGTTCCCCACTCCTCACCTGTGCCCGAACCCTCCGTCGTCGGACTATTCGCCATTGCATCGTCAATCCTAGTTAGCCGGCGTCGGCGGTGAATACAACTGAGGATTCGGCTTCGCGGCTCGCAACCTGCCGAGGTCCAAAAGCGAGTCGCTCGTCAACTTTCTGGCTGACAAACGCCGCCGAACAGAATGGGTTTGGTGGCTTTGAACGGAATGAATGCGATCTCGGCCGCCGGGCGGCGAACCGACTGGAAGTAGCGGAGAAAGTGGGGATTTCTGCGAAGCAGAGGCACAGGCCGAGATGGGATTCGAACCCATGAATAACGGATTTGCAATCCGTCCCCTTAGTCCACTTGGGTACTCGGCCGATCGATTGGCGAAACTGCCCGGAGATCGGATCCTGAGTATATTCGCGTCGTGGCGGCGGTAAAGCGCGAGGCGGGGAAATAGCAGTGGGAGATTGCCCAACGCGATGCGGGATAATGGTTTTCGCCCGGGAAGGTGTCGCGTTTGGTGCGATGGCGGCCGGTGGTTGAACGCGGCCGGCTTTCAACGGCGGGTTGCGAGGCTGGCTACGACGGCCGTCAATTCTGTTGGCTCGACCGGCTTGGCTACGTGCATCTGATAACCCGCGCGTAGGGCGCGGGTGCGGTCCTCGGCGCGGGCGAAGGCCGTGAGGGCCGCCGCGGGGGTTCGGCCGCCCTGGTCGGCGGGCAATTGGCGGACCTGTCGGATCAATTCGAAGCCATCCTCCACGGGCATGCCTATGTCGCTGACGATGATGTCGGGGCGATCTTCGCGCACGCATCTCAATGCTTCGGCGACCCCGCCCGCGAGCAGGACGCGCGCGCCGCACGATTGCAGAACGCGCTTCACCAGATCGCGCGCATCGGGCTCATCATCGACCGCGAGCACCGTGATGCCTTCGAGAGATGGATGATCGCCGCCCGGCGCGGCCAGCGCGTGGCGGGCAGGATGCTCCCGTGCCGCTTTTGCCTCGGCGGTCTGAATTACCATCACCGGTAATTCAATGCAGAATGTCGAGCCCTTGGATTCGCCAGGACTTTTTGCACGAACTTTTCCGCCGTGCAATTCGACGAGATGCTTGACGATCGACAGGCCCAGCCCCAAGCCGCCATGGGCGCGCGTCGTGGAGGCATCTGCCTGGCGGAAGCGTTGAAACAAATGCGGCAGGAACTCCGCGCTGATCCCCTGCCCGTCGTCGATCACACAGACCTCGAGATGGCTGTTGACCCGTTCGAGGCTGACCTGCACCTTTCCGGCGCGCGAGGTGAACTTGATGGCATTTGACAGCAGATTCCAGAAGCATTGCTGAAGCCGCGCCGGATCGCCGCGGACGGGGCCGGCCAGCGGATCGAGCACAACCTGCAAGCGGATATTTTTTGCGTCGGCCGAGTGCCGGACGGAAGCTACGGATGCACGTATGACATCCTGCAAATCCACCTGCTGGACATCAAGGCGGATTTTGCCGGATATGATGCGGCTCATATCCAGGAGATCCTCGATCAACTGCGTCTGCACGCGGGTATTGCGCTCGATGACGGAGAGGCCCTCGCGCACCTCCTCGTCAGCATGTTCACGTGAGAGCAGGATCTGCGACCAGCCCAATATCGCGTTGAGCGGGGTGCGCAGCTCGTGTGACAGCGTCGCGAGAAACTCATCCTTCAGAAGTCCGATGCGCTCGGCCTCAGCGCGGGCGAGCCGCTCGGCTTCCAGAAGTTGCTCGCGATCCTCGCTGGCTTTCTTCACTCGGTCATACAGCATCGCGTTGTCGATGGCGACGGCCGCCTGCGTCGCAATACCGGTGATGATCCGTTCCGTGCGTTCGGTGAAAACATCCACGTCGGAATGCCCAAAAAACATGCTGGCGATCACCTGTCCGGACCGCGAGATGACGGGAACTGCGAGATAGCTGCGCACGGGCGGATGGCCGGCCGGCAGGCCGTGGTGCGGTGCGATTTTTCCATACCGCGGATCCTTGGTGACATCGGGCAATCGCACCACACCGCCCCCCCGAAAGGTATGTTCGAACAGCGGCGTATTGCGCGGCAGGCCGAATTTCTCGAATGCCTCGCGCGGGGCGCCGGAAAGGGCGAACAACGAGAACGATTCCCCATGCGGATTGACGGTCGTGTAGAAAAATGCGCCGATCTGTGCGCCGCTGATCTGCGTGGCGGCGTCGGTGATGGATTGCACAAGCGACTGAAGGTCAAGCGTCGAACCCATGAGGGCGCCGGTGCTGTTCAGGAGCTCGAGAATGCGCGTTTCATCGCGGAGCGCTTCCTCGATGCGCTTGCGGGCGCTGATATCGCGGGCGATTTTCGATGCGCCGATCAATTGCCCTTCGGCGTCGCGCACCGGCGAAACCGATAGCGAGACATCCAGCCGCCGCCCGACCTTGTCGACACGGATTGTCTCGTAATGGTCGATGCGCAGCCCCTGCTTGAGGCGCCCGAGGATATCGACTTCCTCGCTCACGCGCTCCGGCGGCATCAGCATGGTTACAGGCCTTCCGATCGCCTCATCGGCCCGGTAACCGAACATGCGCTCAGCGCCCTTGTTCCAACTGCGAATGATGCCATCGAGCGTCTTGGTAATGACGGCGTCATCGGACGACTCGATGACGGCCGCCAGATGCGAACGCTGCTCCTCTGCGCGTCGTCGCGCGGTGATGTCTTCGATGGCGCCGATGAATTGCGTTGCATTGCCGCCGGCATCCTTCAGTGTGGTGACGGTGGTCAGGCTCCAGAATGCGGTGCCGTCGCGGCGGACATATCGCTTTTCGTACGAGAGCTTTGCAAGCTCACCTGCCAATAGTCGATCGGTCTGCTCGCGGGTGCGCACCAGATCATCCGAGTGCGTGATATCGCTAAAGGTCAGCCCGCGCAATTCGGCTGGCGTATAGCCAACGATGTCCGAAAACCTCTGATTGACCTGCAGGAATTTGCCCTGCAAGTCTGCGACGGCGATACCGATGGCCGCCTGCTCGAAGACGGCGCGCAGGCGTTCTTCGCTCTGCCGCAAAGCATCGCGCGTGCGCACAAGTTCATTTTCGGCGCGTTCCCGCGCAGCGAGAATAGTGCCGGCATTTTCATCCGGACCTGTCCGCTGAATCGATGATTCATCTCCGCCCGGCTGACTCATCTCCAGTTCATCTCCTGACTGCGTTAATGCCGACCGTGTAAGCCGGTGCATAATCCTCTTGCGGCAACCACCTTGCGCCAAGGGGCAAATTTCGGGTTTGGATCGCTTATCCAAGCGATCTTGCACTGCCGGGCGGATTTTTGGGTGATTGGCCTGCCGTCCAAGGCCGGACAGGAGACGATGCCAACGCCTCTCTGGGCGCAAAGGTTTGACGAACGGGGCGGCTGCGTGTTTAAGGAATTTCGGCGACCGATTATATTGCTCGGCGTCGCAAACCCCTGTCGAGGAGACCGCATGAAGGCTGTCATGGTCATGTTCGATTCGCTCAACCGCCACTTTCTCTCCCCTTATGGCTGCGACTGGACGCACACGCCCAATTTTGCACGCCTGGCTGAGCGAACGGTGCGATTCGACAAGGCGTATGTTTGCTCGATGCCCTGTATGCCGGCCCGGCGCGAGCTGCACACCGGGCGGCCAAATTTTTTGCATCGAAGCTGGGGGCCGCTTGAGCCGTTCGACGATTCGATGCCGGAATTGTTGAAAAAGGCGGGTGTGTACACCCATCTTGCGACCGACCATTACCACTATTTCGAGGACGGCGGCTCAACGTACCACGGTAGGTACAATACTTGGGAGCTTTTTCGCGGGCAGGAAGGTGATCCTTGGATTGGGCAGGTGGGCGAGGTGCGGATTCCGGAGATGGTCGTGCCACGAAAAGACGTTTATGGACGTCAGGATACGATCAATCGTCAGGCGATGCGGCGCGAGGCGGACCAACCGCAGCCGCAGACCTTCAAGGCAGGGCTGGATTTTCTGCGGCGCAATCATTCGCAGGATCGATGGTTTTTGCAGATCGAAACATTCGATCCTCATGAACCGTTTTTCAGCCAGCGAAAGTACAAGGATCTGTTCGCGAAGCATTTTGACGCGTACAAGGGCAAGGCATTCGATTGGCCGCCGTACCGCGGAATTGAGGAGAAGCCGGAAGAGATCGAGCATCTGCGATATGAATATGCGGCGCTGCTGGCGATGTGCGACGCCTATATGGGGGACGTGCTGGATACGTTCGATGAACTGGATCTGTGGAAAGACACGATGTTGATCGTCTGCACCGATCATGGGTTTATGCTGGGAGAAAAGGATTGTTACGCGAAATGCTGGATGCCGTTTTACGAAGAGGTTAGCCACACTCCACTGTTCATCTGGGATCCGCGGTGCGGGAAGCGGAATGAATCGCGGCAAAGTCTTGTGCAGATGATCGACTTTGCGCCAACGCTGCTCGACTACTTTGGAGTCAAGATTCCCCGCGACATGACCGGGAAGTCGCTCACGGCGACAATCGATCGCGATGCGAAGGTGCGCGACGCGGCGATTTTTGGCATGCACGGCGGGCAGGTGAATGTCACCGACGGCCGACACGTTTACATGCGGAGTCAGGCCAGCGCGGATTGGTCCGACCTATTTGAATACACCCTGATGCCGACGCACATGCGTTCGCCGTTTCAACCCAACGAAATCGTCGGAAAGACCGATCTGGCCGATGCGCTTTCGTTTACGAAGGACTGTCCGGTTCTGAAAATTCGGGTAACGGGAAAATCGTGGGCGCTGCGATCTCCCGAGTCGATGAAAAACGCGGTGTGGGATGTCGAATCGGATCCGAAGCAGGAGAGACCCGTGACGGACCCGGCCATCGAGAAAGCGATGATTGCGCACCTGGTGCGGGAAATGCGGGCTGTTGATGCGCCGCCGGAGCAATTTAAGCGGCTTGGTCTATAGGAAAAGCCGCCGCGGCGATCAGTCCGGCTCGGGCATCACCGGGTTTTCGAGCCGGCCGATTCCGTCTATCTCGACGACCACGGTGTCACCGGCCTTCATCCAAACGGGCGGCGTACGCGCGAACCCCACGCCCTGCGGTGTTCCTGTGAGAATGACCGCGCCAGGGCGCAGTGTCATCGTGCTGCTGAGGCTTTCGATCAGCGCAGGAACATCGTAGATCATGTCGCTCGTGGTGTGATCCTGCATGATCTGGCCGTTTAGAATCGTACGAATGCGCAGGGCATTGGGATTGGGGATCTCGTCGGGGGTCACCAGCCACGGGCCAAGGGGACAAAATGCATCAAAGCTTTTGCCGCGCGCAAACTGACCGCCGCCGAGCGATTTTTCGCGTTGCCAGTCGCGGCTGGAGACGTCGTTTGCGGCGGTGTAACCCAAAACATGATCCAGCGCATGCTCCCGGCCGACATGGCGGGCTGTTTTGCCGATGACCACGGCCAATTCGCATTCGTAATCAATCTGGCTGCTCCGCCGCGGAATGTAGATTGGATCGCCCGGGTTTTGCAGCGTGTTCGACGATTTGATGAAAAGCATCGGGTTTTCGGGCACGGCCGATCCGCTTTCCTTCGCGTGCTCGCGGTAGTTCAAACCGATGCAGAGTATGTCAGTGGGAACAATCGGCGCGAGCAGCTTATCGATTTTCAGGCGTTCCTGCGTGACGTGAAAATCGCCGATCAGATCACCGTCGATGCGCAGCGCGGTCGTGTCATCAACCCGCTGCCCGATCTGAACGCGGCCACTGGAAAGAAATCGAACGATTTGCATGGGCGATAAGATTACGTCCCGGCCGGCGTGTGGCAACCTGAGATACAGCGCGACAATTGAACGAACGAAGCCGGCCGCTGATCTATGCGACCGACTCGCGATTGCGTCGATGCACAAATCCGACGTCGCCATTGAACAATCGCCGCACGAGGACTTCGCTACTCTCGGATTCAGCCAGTTCTCGTTCTGCTTCGGTGATGGGGATCAGCCACAGAAGATTCACCGGATCACCGCGCTCAACTGGCAGATGGATCCGCGGCGCACCGCCGGGTTGTGCGTGGAAGAGCAGCGACGTAAATCGATCGCCAATGCTTTTCGGAAGGCTTCCGGCGCGGAGCGTGTGACCCGATCCAAGCCAGACGAACTGCCTCCAGGGCATGGCCGACACAGTGGCGAGCAATTCCGCGAGCGCGCCGGCATCGGCCGGATTTTCAACCGCGATGGCCAGTTCGATGCGCCGTAAGTCACGGGCATTTTCGGTGTAACGCTCGACAGTGGGCTGCGGACGAATGGACACACCGACGCTCGCGAGCACCGTGGTGGCTGGCTTCATATTCGATGCATTGTCGGCCAGTTCAAAAGCCGCCGCCCCGCGCGGCGGCCACCGCTTGCCATCGAGCGCAAAATATTGGTTTTGGGCGCCGAGGATCCGTTCGTAGGCCGCCAATTGCGCTTCGCGTATCTCCTTCCACGGATTGTCCGCGCCAGCCCATACAGTCCAAAATTGCTCGGCGGATTTTATACGATCGAAAATTTCCACTGACGCCGGCATCGGCCAGCAGAGCGTGCTTTCCGCCGAGCAATCACGGGCATAGCCATGAAAATCGTTCGCGCCGCTCCACGGCGGAATGATGGCAAGAATATCGTTGCCTTCGAAAAGCGCGGCCCCATCACCCGCTTCAAACCACACAACACGCAGAATATCTTTTACGAGCGACGGCAAGCCTTGTGGATGGCGGCAGCGGGACAGCTCCAACATCGGCGGCGCGCCTTCGTCCGCCGTTGGCCCGATCGATTCGGCTGGAGCGGCAACGAGGTTCCGCACCCAACACGCGCGCATGCCGTAATGGCCGCCCTCGCCGCCCCAGAGGTAAAAATAGACGACGCGCTCCGACTGTTCGACGAGCGCCACGACGTTCTCGTAAGGCGAGAATATTTCCAGAATAATGTTCGACTCGTCCATCAGCTTGCGTTGCGAATGTGATGCTCGGCGTAAGCCAGAGCGATGCCGTAGAGCGAAAGGTTCGGCGATATGGCGTGTATCAATTCCCATCCTTCAAATAGTGCCGCCGCGTCGCCGCCGGTGGCGATGACGTCAGGCCAGTTGCCCAATTCAGTGGCGTAATTTTCCACCAGCTCCTTCACCATGCCGCGCACTCCGTGGAAAAGCCCTTGGCGGATAGCCTCGGTGGTGGTTCGCCCATAAGGTCCGGCCGGGCGATCGAATGCCACCTCCGGCAGGCGCGCCGTCTTTGCCGACAATGCACCGGCCATCAGCCTCAGGCCGGGCGCAATTGCGCCACCGAGAAAATCGCCCGCGTCATTGCAAAGATCAACCGTTATCGCAGTGCCGGCATCGACGACCACGCACGCTTTATGCATCTGTTCATAAGCAGCCGCGATGTTTAACACCCGATCAGCGCCGGTCTCGCCCGGCGCATCAGTGAGCACCTTGATGGGCAGATCGATGTCGCTTCCGACCCAATGCACCTTCTGCCCGCAGAGGCGCTCAATGGCGCTTTCGAGTGGCTCAGCGGCCTGCGGATTAACGCTGGCCGCTGCGATCGCCGGGCTTTCAAGGTCCTTGATGTCTTCCCAGAGTGCCGCCACCCCGGCCTCCAGAGCCGCGCGATCACCATGTGCTATTCGCACAACGCCGTCGAGCTGCCCGGCCACAAACCGCCCCGCCGCAATCCGAGTGTTGCCAACATTCAAAACCAGAAGATTAATATCCATGGGGTTCGAAAACCTGAAACTTGAGAAGCTCGCCGCGCGACCGCCAACCGGCCACGGCGAAATCGTTCCTGCCACCGCCCATCACCTTACGCCTGCTATCAGCCAGCCACCGCTTACTTCTTTTCATGCACAACATCCAGCGGCGAATGCGCGGGCTTGCGCCAGGGCATCAGACGATGAACGAGCTTGTCGCGGCCTTCAGCGGTTGCCAACGCCAGTACGATGCGGATCGCGAGGTAAACGCAAATCGCGAACACAACAAGCGAAAGCCAGCCGTGGCCGAAAATGCGA
>JBBQCK010000020.1:0-11985 GCA_038318605.1 Tepidisphaerales bacterium
CCCGGCATCCATAGGCGGTGTCTGGGCGGCTCAATTTATGTCGATAACTATTTTAGCATAAGTAGTTTACGTCAATACACCGTCAGCCCCCGCCCGGTAAGATCGATGGCCGCGCGGCTGGGAGTCGGGGTTCGGCGATCAAAAAATTCCACGAAGCATCTGCATCCAAATCAATCCGATTCAGCTGCATCGCCGCCGAATATGCCGCGGTGAAGAATTTCCACCGGATGCATCACGCGCAATGTTTGTCCTGCCGCATGTGCGCGACTTTGGATGTGCATCGCGCAGCCAACGTTCCCAGTGATGCACATCGCCGCGCGCGTCGATGCGATGTGGCGAAGTTTGCGGTCGGCCAGCTTGGTCGCCATTTCCGGCTGCGTGAGGTTGTATGTTCCGGCCGCCCCACAGCACATATCGCTTTCCGGCAGTGCGACGAGCTTCAGCCCGGGAACGCGAGCCAACAATTTGCGCGGGGCTGCCGTAACTTTCTGGGCGTGCGCCAGATGGCACGCATCGTGATACGTCGCGGTCGCATTCACCGAAAATCGCGGCTCGGGCAGCGGCAACTGGATCAGCGCCTCCGACACATCGCGTACGCGTGAAGCGAAGACCTTGGCGCGCGCAGCATATTCCGCGTCGTCGCGCAGCAGCACGTCATACTCGCGTAGCATCGCACCGCAGCCGGCGATCGCAGTGACGATCAGGTCGCACTGTTTCCCTCCGACCGGAATGAATGCATCGATGTTCCGCCTCGCACGGGACATGGCCGAATCGTGATCGCCATTGTGATGGTGAATCGCGCCGCAGCAGGTTTGCCGCGCCGGCACCACAACCTCGGCGCCGCCGGCCGCCAAAAGCTCCACCGCTTTGCGATTCACCTCGCTGAACATCACCCCGCCTACGCACCCGGGCAAAAAGCCGATCGTCATCGAGGGACGCGCGCGGTTGGGGGGCGGTGTGATTTCCGGTAGCGCTCGCGGCCAAAGCTGGCCGTTACCCGGCAGCATCTGTTCCATCTTCGCCAGTCCGGCCGGCAAGATGCCAAAAACGCCGCTGCGTCGCAAAAGGGCATATATCCCAAGCTTTTGCAGTAGTCGCGCCGGCAGGAGGGCAAGTTTCAATCGGAACGGGCGCGTGAGCAGTTGGAAAAACAGCGCCCGCATCAGCCGCGATTGCATGCCCGCGCGCTGCGTGTGAGCGAAGCGCATTCGCGTTTCTTCGATCAACTCGTGATACACCACGCCGCTCGGACACGCCGTCTCGCACGCGCGGCAATCGAGACAGAGATCGAGATGTTCCTGCACGGTCGGTGTCAGCGAGATAGCCCCGTCGGCCAGGCCGCGCATTAACTGAATGCGCCCGCGCGGCGAATCCCCTTCATGGCCGGTCTCGGTGTACGTCGGACACGCCGGCAGACAAAGCCCGCAATGCACGCACGACAATGCCCGGCCATAGGTTCGCGGATCAAGCGTCAAATCGGGTGCAACTTTCCCGGCAGCGCCGCTGTGCGCGCCTGCATTGCGCGATTCCAGAATCGGCAATTGAGTATTCATTCCCCCTCCGCCGGTTCGTCAAGAAACTTCAATTTGCCAAACGTCTCATCCGGGTCGAACGCGGCCTTGAGTTTCCGCAGAAGCCCCTGCGCCGAAGTATTCGCCGGGATATGCACGCCGGCGGAATCGTAGTGCCACGCCGCTCCACCCACGGCTTTCACGAGACCGCGCATATCCCTGGCATCGGCCAATCCGCCCGCCACGATCGCAATGCCAAAAGTCGCGTCCGCCGCGGCGCGCGGCAACCTTTCCAGCAACTCCAGCAATCGCGCCGGCGGCACAGAGATGCGCCAGTGGTCCCCGGCCGTTGCGCACCAGATGCCGCGCCGAAGCTCGATATCTTCCGCAAGAGATTGTCGATCCACCGAAGACGGACCGTGCGCCTCTATCGCCGGTTTCAGGTGGTCGATCGTCGCGCCATCTCCAAGATATCCGCACAAAAGTTCGATGCCATCGCTTTTGACCAATGCCGCCCATTGCGGCCGGCAATCGCCAACAAGGAGCTCGGTCAGCACATCGCGCCGCGGGTCAAATCTCGCGCACAAGGCAAATTCGGGCAGACGGCAGGTGCGCAGCGTAACCGTCGCCAGCCGGCCCAATCCGCCGCACTGGCCAACCATCAGCTTGGTCAGGTCATATCCAGCAACATTTTTGAGCGTGCGCCCGCCGGCCGAGATCAATTCGCCCCGTCCGTTGTAAAACTGCGCCCCCAGCAACAGATCGCGCCAGCCGCCAAAACCGATGCGCAGAGGGCCGGTCGTATTTCGCCCGATCAATTCTGAAAACGAGAGCGAAGCGTCGCCGTCGGCCGGTAACCACTGCTCGTGCGGGGCAAGCATCTCCCACGCCCGCGCCAGCGAAACATCCGTGGCAAATGTCGCCGTCATGTCCCGCACAAAGAGCTCGTGCCCGCCCTTCGGCACGGCCAGCGGCCGGGCCGCCCGCCCATCCACAACCCCGGTTTGAACAATCTCATGCACCACCGACATTGTAGAGACTCAAGGCCGGAAACTCGAAACGGAAGGAAAACGTGAATCGTGAGAAGCGAACCGTAAAGGTGTGAAAGCGTGAGGCAATCGCAGCCGCTCCTCGCTCGCAACTCGCAACCGGCAACTCACAACTGGAAACTTATCCAACATCGCGATGTTGCCGCCACCCG
Organism: Tepidisphaerales bacterium; assembly: GCA_038318605.1. Taxonomy (GTDB): domain Bacteria; phylum Planctomycetota; class Phycisphaerae; order Tepidisphaerales; family Tepidisphaeraceae; genus JBBQCK01. The sequence continues at coordinate 2,713 of JBBQCK010000020.1, forward strand.
GTTAAACTGCCGGGCAACTATGTCATACGCGCGCACAATAATAATTGGTCTTGTTCATCGCACGGCGTCTGGTCTGCTGCTCTGTCTTCTTGCGGCAGCGACCGGCGGCTGCGGCATTCCCAGCTTTCTCGTCACACCCGTGCAGAACGTCAGCAAGTTGGAAGAATCAGAAGTCCGCGATGGGTGCAGCAAAAAAATCGTCATCATTCCCGTCGAAGGAATGATCCTCGGCATAAAAACCGGCAGCCTGCTCGGGCCAACTGAGAACGACCTCTCGCTGTTTACGCAGGAATTGGAAAAGGCGGAGAAAGATTCCGATGTTGCCGCGATCGTGCTTCGCATCAATTCCCCAGGCGGAACCGTCACCGCGTCCGACACCATGTATCAGATGCTTCTGCGCTTTCGCCAGCGCAGCGGCAAGCCGATCGTCGCCTCGACGCAGGAGATGGCGGCCTCCGGCGGATATTACATCGCATGTGCCGCTGACCGGATCGTCGCCCATCCCACCAGCGTCGTCGGTTCAATCGGCGTGATCTTCAATACCTTCGACGCCTCCGGAACGCTGGGCATGATCGGCATCAAAACCGACGCCATCAAAAGCGGACCCATGAAGGACATGGGCTCGCCGCTCAAACCGCTTGATCCAAGGGAGCGGGCATTGATGCAGGCGATGGTCGATGAGTATTTCGCCCGGTTTAAATCCGTGGTCACGTCGCGCCGCAACATTAAGCCGGAAGACCTGGAAACAGTGACCGACGGCCGGGTGTTCTCGGGTGAAAATGCTGTGAAGGTGGGGCTGGTGGATCAGACCGGATTGCTCGATGACGCCATCGACCTCGCGGAACAGCTTTCGGGCGCCAAGGGCGCAACCGTCGTTCTTTACAAGCATCCATATGGTTACACCGGTTCAATCTACGCCCGCGAATCGATCCCGCCGCCCCAGGCGGGCGTATTACACCTTGATGTGCCGCAGACGCGTCTGTCGCTGCCGGCCGGCTTCTATTTCCTGTGGGAGCCGGCGCTGTAGCGCCTCGCCATGATCCGACTCAGTTGCACACAATGTCAGGCCGTGCTCGAGATGGACGACGCCTTCGCAGGCGGAGTCTGTCGCTGCCAGCATTGCGGCACGATTCAGACCGTTCCAAGCCATCTGAAACCCGATGCCGGACGTGCCGTCAAGACCGACGCGGCCGGGCAAAAGGCACTTTATAAATCGCGACGCGCCGACGGCCTTCCCGGCACCGGCCTTGATGATCTCGCCACCGCCGTGCAATCGTCCGGGCTTTCCGGGTTAACAGGATTGACCTCGTCTGGCCTGCGTCATGCGCGCAAACCGGCCGGAGTATCCCCAGCGCCTTCGCCCCGACGCAATACGATCGTTCTGATTAGCGCCATCGCAGCGGCGCTGGTCTTGGGCATCATAATCACGCTCATCGCGGTATCCGGCGGCAAAAAGACCGAAGGCGCTGCTGGCACCGATTCCGCCGGCGAACCGGCCGAACCTGGCGTCGTGGCGGCCGTTCCGGAAAAGGACGGGCCAAACTCGATCGCTGGCATCAAACTTGGCGCATCGGTTGCATATGTCGTCGATCGCGGCAGCGGCTCGCAAAATGTGTTTGGAGCCATGCAGCTTGCGGTAAAAAATTCGATCGCCGGGCTGGATTCCAAAACACGATTCCAGGTGGTCTATTGGCGCGCCGGCGGAGAAGTCGTCGCGATTCCACCGTCCCCCAAAACGCCTGACCCGGACGTTATTCAGAGCACGTCGCAGAAAATGGACGACCTGGGTGCGTTTGGCGCATCAGACCTGATTCCCAGCCTGAACGAGGCATTGGCCGGCAAGGCCCAAGACGTGGTCATCATGACCGGCAAGGACGAAGTTCCCGGCGATACGTTCACCAAGGCGAACAACACCCTGAAAGCCAGAAAGAGCAATGCCCGCGTTCATGTGATTTCATATCGCGCCGGCTCGGCCTCCATCTGGCGGCAGTTGAGCGATGCAACGGGTGGACGTTTCGTCGAAATCCGGTAGACTCCCGCTGTCGTTAATCAACCGGCCAATGGATTGGCCGTTCGTGTCATGGATGATGCACTCCCCCATCTTGCCCGCGCGTTATGCGCGGTGCCTTCCCCCCAGCGCCATGCCCCATTCGGCAATCGGGCTGCAGAACCTTACGACAATTTTGCAAGATTCCCGCGGCAACTGCCGATGAAGCCATTGGCTGGCAAGGCACATGTGGGCACGTCGATCTTATCGGACCATCGGCGCACGCGTGGGCTCGCCAGCACGTCCTGGAATCAGACGCTTTTTCGCGGCCTGATTCTCTTGCCGGGGATGCCGCTGTGAGAAAGTCCCACCGCAACGCCGTCGTTTTCAGCACGCTTCTGGGCGCTCTGGCCGTCACCAGCGTATTTCTGTTGGCCATTTCGCCCCCCGCGCTCACGCCGGATCAGGCGCGCACGCTTTATGCGATCGACGATACCAGCCCCAGCGCATTCGATCGCGCTTTTCAAACCGCCAGCGTGTTTGCGCCTGCGCGATGGAAATACATCTACGTCCATCAGAGCAAAACCCCCGGCGGCGATCGCGCCGCCATGAGCCACGGCGCCGTTGGCAGCGGCGATCATTTCGTCGTTGGCAATGGCAAACCCCTTGCCGACGGTAACGCCTGGGCCGACGGGGAAATTCAGATCACCGACCTCTGGGATCGCCAGAATACCGCCAACCCCTCCGCCGCCCGCGTGGACCCCGCCTGCATCTCCATCTGCGTCGTCGGAAACCTCGATCAGTCCGGCCCAACTGGCGCCCAGCTAGAACGCCTTCAGCAGCTCGTGCAGGCCATTCAGGCCAAGTGCAACATCTCAGCCGCCGACGTCGTTCTTCAAACCCAGGGCGACTCTCCCGCCACGATCGGCAAAGCCTTCCCCGCCAGCGCATTTCGCAAGTCGTTGCTGCGATAAGGTGAACGCGAATAACGCAGAGAGCGCAATCTACCATCCAATGCGCGCGGCTCCCTTGTCTGAATGACTGCCATTGACGCCACTGGTCATTTTGGCGTACTCCACCGCCCGCAACACACTGCGGAGTTGGGCGTATACTCCCATGTCGCAAAACCAAGTGATCTGGCGTGATCCTTGCCGACGGCGCGGTTTTGACTTAATCTGAACCAATCACAGGCGACGCCTTGTGACGTTCCTCACGGCCGCGCCGCCAGAGCGGGGAGCACAGCGCCCGCGCCGGCGCGCGGCGTCAGGCGCCGGGTGTACATGGGACAGAAACTGCTTCATTACGACGTACTCGAACGCCTTGGAGAAGGCGCTCGTAGCGTGATCTACGCTGTCAGCGATCCTGCCAGCCGTCAGGTCTATGCGCTCAAGCATGTCATTCGCGCCGACGCAAAAGACATACGCTTTATCGAACAGATGGAGGCCGAATACGAAATCAGCCGCCAGTTTACCCACGCCAACCTGCGCCGTTGCTTCGATCTCAAAATCCACAAGACACTGCTTTTAAAGGTCAGCGAGGCGTTTCTGCTGATGGAACTGGTCGATGGAAAACCGCTGGACGTTCGGCCGCCCTCCAACCTGCTGGACATCTGCGATATTTTCATCCAAGCCGCCCAGGGACTTCAGGCGATGCACAGTCTGGGCTACGCTCACTGCGACATAAAGCCCAACAACATCCTTCGCTCCGACACCGGCATGGTAAAGGTGATCGACTTCGGGCAGAGCTGCAAAATCGGAACGGTAAAGGAGCGCATCCAGGGCACGCCGGATTACATCGCTCCCGAACAGGTCAAACGCCGGCCGATCAGCCAGCAGACCGACGTATTCAACCTCGGCGCAACGATCTATTGGGCCGCCACGGGAAAGCCAATACCGACGCTGTACACCGCGGGAAAAGGCGAAAATGCTTTCGTCGTCGATGACCGCATTCCCACCCCGGCCGACCTCAATCCGCGCGTGCCGCCGGTGCTCAGCAAACTGGTGATGGAATGCATCTCGACCAGCCAGCAAAAGCGCCCCGCCGGCATGGATCAGGTCATCACCCGCCTCGAACTTTCCCGGCATGTGATCCAGAAACAACCCACCCCGCCTCCATCGACCCCGCGCCCCGCGGCCGCCCCGGCCGGGCTGTCGGATGCGGAAGATTAACGGGATTGTGCCTTCCATTGTTACTGAATCACTGTACTTGCAATTAAGTACAGTGATTCAGTAACATGAGCGCATGCCCGGGACGAGGATCGACGAGATTCTGACGATGGCACGGTGGAAGCGCCTGCTTCGTCCGCGCGATCTGTCCGCACGGCAAATTAGTCGCGAGCACCTCCGACGTGCTTGCGAACAGGGCTTGATTGAACGTGTCGGCCGCGGCCTGTATCAGCTCCCAGGTGCCCCGCTCAGCGAAAACCGCTCCCTGATTGAAGTCTGTTGCCGGTCCCCGTCAGGCGTCATTTGCCTGCTTTCGGCACTGCGATTTCACAACCTGACCACTCAAAATCCCCCCGACGTTTGGCTCGCACTCGAATCCAGCGCTTATGTGCCGCGGATCGACACAATTTCACTTCGCGTTGTCAGATTTTCGGGCGATTCCCTGACCGCAGGCATTCAGAAAACGACAACTACAAGCGGACGCGTGCGTGTATACAGCGCCGCTAAAACTGTAGCCGACTGCTTCAAATGTCGTGGCAAAATAGGAGTGGACGTCGCTATTGAAGCACTGCGCGACTGTCTTCAGCAGCGCAAGGCATCCGTCAGCGACATCGTCCATTATGCGCGAATATGTCGCGTCGAACGCATTATGAGTCCGTATCTGGAGGCGATGCTATGAGTGCTCAGCCGACCGATCCTGTTTCAAGCTCGGTGCATTCCCGCCTCCTCAATCAGGCTGCCGCCGCGAAGGAAGATTTCAACTCAGTCCTGACGCGCTATGGGAATGAACGACTTCTCTATCGCTTGACGAAGACGAATCATGGGCGACGCTTCACCTTAAAGGGTGCCTCGCTGTTCATACTCTGGCTTGGTCGAATGCATCGGCCAACACGCGATCTGGACTTGCTCGGTACGGGCCGAATTGATACAGATTTTCTTCAAACTGTTTTCAGCGACGTATGCAAGGTCGAGGTTGAACCAGACGGCGTGAGGTTTGACGCCGGCTCGATTACTGTTGCGGAGATCCGGGAGGGGCAGGAATACGGCGGCCTTCGCGTGCGGCTGGACGGGCTGATGGGAAGCGCGCGGCTGAGGTTGCAAATCGATGTCGGTATGGGAGATGTAGTTATTCCATCGCCGCAAGAGGCGACCTTTCCCACGCTTCTCGAAATGCCCGCGCCACGCATCAAGGTCTACCCACGCGAAGCGGTCATCGCGGAAAAGCTCGATGCGACTATCGATCTTGGTATGAAAAACAGTCGGATGAAGGACTATTACGACATTGCATTGCTCGCCCGCTGTTTTGCCTTTGATTGCAAAGGCCTTTCCGACGCGTTCGAGGCAACATTAGCCAGACGCAACCGACAAATTCCAATGGGGATTCCGGTTGGCCTTAGCGATGATTTTGCCGCGAATCGGGAAAAAGCCCGGCAATGGGTCGCGTTTACACTTAATCGCCGCGCTATCGAGGTCCCCGGCGATTTGCTCGCGGTGGTGCGCCAAAACCGAGCGTTCATTCAACTTCCGCTGAATGCCTTGAAGAACGAGAATCTCCGGACTTTGAAATGGCCTCCAGGCGGTCCTTGGAGTTAAGTCTGCCGCCGACAATGTAGTTCAAATCGTTGTGAAATCCGGCTATGCCGCCTGCGGGCTGAAGATTCGGATGCAGTTGCGGTTGGCGTTTTTGGCTTCGTATAGCGCCTGGTCCGCGGCGCTGAGCATGGCGTCGAGGGTGAGGATGTTGCCATCGCGCGAGCGCTCGGCCACCCCGATGCTCAGGGTTGGCTGACGGTCCAGTCGGGTGATCGCGTGGGAGAAATCGACGGCCGCGTATGCCTGTCGTAGCTTCTGCACAACCTGCTGCGCCTGCACGATTGCGGTCTGAGGAAGAACGATCAAAAATTCGTCGCCGCCGAAACGGAAGGCCAGATCGGTCTTTCGAAGGGTCATGCGCACGCAGTCAGCGAAGCTCTTGAGCATGTGGTCGCCGGCGGCGTGGCCGTGCTCGTCGTTCACGCTCTTGAAATAGTCCATATCGACCATGACGATCGACAGCGGCAGAGTGTGTCGCTCGCACAGCGCGACTTCGCGCTGCATCAGCTTTTCCATCGAGTGGCGGTTGTACAGCCCAGTCAGCGGATCCGTCAGGCTTTGTTTCTCCGCCTCCTCCACAAGATGCAGCGATATCAATGTCGAGCAGGCCGCGTTGACATAGGTCTGCGCCAGCCGCGTGCGTTCGTCGTCCCAGACCTCCCCGTCCGGCAGCATCATGTGTACCACGCCCTGCATGTTTTGGCCGATGTGAAACGGCGTGCAAAACGCCGGATTGCTCTGTGGCACGTTGATGCACGAATCGATCGAGCAGCGAATCGGCGAAGCGTCCGGCCGAAACGATTTGCTCAGGTTCTGCCGCAAACAGGGGCACAGATCCGCATTCATCTCCGCGATGGGCTGGCCGGGATTGACTATCGCTTCCGGCCGGGCAGTCTTCAGCACCACTGGCGGTATTGCCGAAGCGTCATGCGACAAAATCGCCACGCCGGACAGGCAAAGTTCCTTTTCCAGAAAATGCGCCAGCGCGGTGTAGACCTGTTCACTCTGTCCCGCTCCCTGCACCGTCTGCGAAAATTCGAGCAGGCGATCGACACTGAGGGTTCGGGTGGCCAGCGCGTGGCGGGCGCGCTCCTGCGCCTCTGATGCGCCGCGCAGGCGATCGACCAGCCGCGAAAACACTTCGCCAAGTTGCCCAAACTCGCGGTTGGGCATTGGATTGGGACACTGGACCGCCAGGTCACCATCGGAAAGCTGTGCAAGCGCGTTGTGAAAGCGCCGCAGCGGCAGCAGCAGTCGCTGCACCGCGTAAACAATCAGGCAAAGACAGGCGAGCGATGTCAGCGCGAGCGCGATGATCAGCCCGATCAGGCGCACCTCGCTCCGGCCGGCGCCGGCAAGCCCGAGGCTGGCGCAAATCAGCGCAACGGCCGAGGTGACGATCAGGCAAATGGATGCCAGAACGATAATCTGAGCGGCAAGCGATCGAGTGCGGTAAAACTGACGCACGGCGATTCCTTCAGGGTCAAGTGCCCACGAAGCCTCGGCGCACGGGCCGATTCCGCTCCACTCCAGAATCAACTATCGGCCCAACATCCCGCCCGCCACCAGCATCTTTGCCCGGTTCCGACCACTCCAACGCAATTTGCCTCACGCAAGGTCGGTGCTTATCATATGGGCAGCAGAGGTACCGCAATGCCCGATTTACAGGCAGACGTTTTCAAAATTGATGGAGAGATGGACATCCTCGCGGATGTCGGACGCGTTTTGGCGTCCACGCTCGAATTAAGTGAAGCATTTGGCAAGGTCATGCAAGTGCTTGCCAGCAAATTGGATATGCATCGGGGCCGTTTAGTGCAGCTCGACGAGACCACCGGCCGGCTGCGAATTGAAGCAGCAGTCGGATTGTCGCACGACGAGATGGAACGTGGCAAATGGAACATGGGGGAGGGGATTACCGGCAATGTCGTCGCGACAGGCCGGCCGCGGATTATTCCTGACATCAGTTCCGAACCAGATTTTTTAAATCGCACGCGTGGGTATGACGTTTCGGCGTCGGATCGGCAGATGAGCTTCATTTGCGTACCGATCAAATCCGAAGGCCGTACCATCGGCGCGCTCTCGGTGGACAAGGCGTTTGTCAGCCAGGAAGACCTGGAGGCCGACCGCAAGATTCTGGATGTGATCGCGGCCTTTTTGGCGCAGGCGATTCAGATCAACTGCATGGTCATGCGCCAGAAGGAAGAGCTTCTGGAAGAGAATGCGCGGCTGCGCGATCAGATTCGCGATCGCTACCGCTTTGAAAACATCATCGGCGACTCGATTGCCATGCACGATGTTTTTGCGACTGTAGCGCAGGTCGCCAACAGCCGCGCCACCGTGCTGCTGCTGGGTGAAACCGGAACTGGCAAGGAGATGATCGCCAAGGCGATTCATTACAACTCGCCGCGGCGAGAAAAACCGCTCATCCGGGTTAACTGTGGCGCGATGACCAGCACGCTGCTGGAGAGCGAACTGTTCGGGCATGTGAAGGGAAGCTTCACCGGCGCCATTCGCGACAAGATCGGCCGATTCGAGGCCGCCGACGGCGGCTCAATTTTTCTCGACGAAATCGGCACGATGGAGCCGCAGCTACAGGTCAAACTGCTTCGAGTATTGCAGGAGCGCGAGTTCGAGCGTGTCGGCGACACGGCGACCGTCAGCGTCGATGTGCGCGTGATCGCGGCGACCAACGTTGATCTTCAGGAAGAGGTCGCGCGAAGTAATTTTCGCGAGGATTTGTTCTATCGCCTGAATGTCGTCAGCATCTACCTGCCGCCGCTGCGCAACCGGCGGGAGGACATTCCCAAGCTGATTGACTATTTCCTCGATAAATACAATGCGGTCAACGGCCGGAAGGTGAAGCGCATCAGCCGGGAGATGCTGAGCATCCTGCTGCGATACCCTTGGCCGGGAAACGTGCGTGAATTGGAGAACGCCGTCGAGCGGGCGGTGGTGTTGAGCAGCACGGAGGATTTTTCAGAGGATCTGCTGCCGTTAAGCGTGCGCATGTTCGCCGCCCAGCGCAGAAGCACGCAGGCAAGCGAATCGATTGAAACACTGGTCCGTCGGCTGGCGGATCAGGCGATCGCCGATTTCGAGCTGCGCGAAGGGGAAATCTATCAGTTGACCATCGATCAGGTGGAACACGCGCTGCTGGATCGCGCGCTCAACAAATGCGGCGGCGTAAAAACCCGCGCGGCCGACTTCTTGGGGATCAACCGCAATACGCTGAACAAGAAGGTGAAGGAACTGGGGATTGAAGCATCGGACTGAGGCGTTTCGCGGAAGATATCTCCTCATCGAAGTAGACCGCGGCATTTTCGGTCGCGACGTACTCGCCAGCCTATCTCTACTCTTGAACGGCCAGGCCCAGGAATGGTCGCAGCACGTCCGATCGCTCTAAAACCGCAGGGAGCAGGACGGCGCGGGTGATGAACGAATCGCGAGCGCTCACGGCCCGGCTTTTAGTTTTTCGATTCCTTCAGCGGCGGATTTGTCGCCGGCTTCGAGCGCCTTTTTATACCAGGT